>SXQV01000197.1 GCA_005792805.1 Methylococcaceae bacterium
CGATGAGTAGCAGCATCGGGAACCAGGAAATGAATATCTGCGTAAAGAAGGATTCCGATTCCGGCGGATCCACCTTGATATCCACGTGATTTTCCAGCAGGTCATCGACCATGTGAGGATCATTCGGGGGAGAATACGTACTGAACCGCTCTCCCGTACCTGTCAGCCCCCGGATAATCGGCCCATCAATGCTTACCTGCTTAATCTGGCCCTCCCGGACCGACTGCAGAAATTGAGAGTAGGACATGCCCGATTCAACGGATTTTCGACCGCCGAAGTTATTGAACATCGACATCAGCACGACGGCCACGACAACCCACAAAACCACATTTTTCAGCATGTCATTCACAATATCTTTTCCTCGCGGGAACCTTGATCAATTCCCAATAAATAGTTGAACAATACTATCAGAATAGCCCCCAACAGCCGCCATTGACGGGCCAATTCAGCGGGCAGCCAAGGGAGCTACCGGCAACAAACCATTAATTCTCAAGGCATTATCTGAGCGCCACCAACCCGCCGTCAGGGTGAATCCAGACTCGATTCGGTCACCATTGCCAGCATCTCCGCAGCATGCGCCAGCGTTTGGCCAGTCATGACAACTCCCCCCAGCATTCGACCGATTTCAGCCGTTCGCTCCGCCCCCTCGATTTCGCGAACCTGGGACTGGGTCGCCTCCCCATGGATCTGCTTCTCGACCAGCAGGTGATGATGTCCTTGTACCGACACCTGCGGCAGATGGGTGACACAAAATATCTGGAGTTCATTACCCAACAGGCGCAATTTTTGACCAACCACCTCCGCGATACCGCCTCCAATCCCACTGTCGACCTCATCAAAAATCAGGGTGGGAACGCTCTTGCCCTCAGTGGCGGCCACCTGAATAGCCAGGCTGATACGCGATAACTCACCCCCTGAGGCCACTCGCGCCAAGGGACGCGGCGGGATCCCGGGGTTGGCACTAACCAGAAACTCCACCGCATCCTGCCCAAAGGCAACAGGTTCTTTCGCGACATCAGACCGGACGACAATCTGCAGTTGCCCTTGTGGCATCCCCAGCTCGCGGATAATCCCTGAAATCTTTGCCTCCAGCACCTTTGCCGCAGACTGCCGCCGATCAGAGAGTTCCGCCGACAGCCGGCTGTATTCAGCCCGAAGCTGCTCCAGCTGCAGACGCAGGGCTTCGGTACTCTCTGCGCCACCCAGCAAAACCGTTAGCTCACCTTGCAGCGCCTGGAAATGTACCGGCAATTCCTCCGGGCGAACCTGATGCTTACGCGCCAAACGATGCACGTCTCCCAGCCGCTGCTCCAGCATAGCGAGCGCGTTGGGATCCGCCTCCTGGCGTTCCAGTTCGCGACGCAGCTGCAACGAAGCTTCCTTGACCTGAAGCTGGGCCTCCTCAAGTAGACCCGCCGTTTCACTGAACTCCGGGGCCAGGCGGCTGAGATCGGTCAGTGCGTGGAGCGCATGAGCGAGCCGCGCACTGACTGATTGGGCCTCATCCTCATACAGACTGTTCAGTTCGGCCTGTCCGACTTCAATAATCCGGTCAATATTAGCCTGCCGGGTATGGGCCTCAACCAAGTCGGCGTAGTTCAGCGTGGCGATATCCTGCTGTTCAAGCTCTTCAACCTGAAACTGCAACAAATCCAGACGCGCCACCCGTCCAGAGGCCTGAGCACTCAGGCGATCCAATTCATCACTCAGGCGACGCCACCGTCGATAAATCGCGTCCGTTTGCGAGAGCAGTTCGCCATTTTTTGCCGCCGCATCAAGAATGCGGCGCTGCTCTGTCGACCTAGTGAGCTGGACATGGGCATGCTGCCCATGAATTTCAACCAGTTCCTTCCCTAATTCCTGCAAAGACTGGAGCGTTACTGGACTGCCATTAATGAAGGCACGGGAACGGCCATCCGCTGCGATGACCCGGCGCACCAAACATTCATCTCCATCGACGAGCTCCTGCGCCTCCAGCCAGGCCCGTGCCGAGAGACTGCCGGTCAAATCGAACGTCAAATTGATCTCGGCCTTTTGCGCCCCGGGGCGAATGAAAGCGGAGTCCGCCCGATCACCCAAGGCAAGACCAAGCGCCGTCAACAAAATGGACTTGCCCGCACCGGTTTCACCGGTCAGGACTGACAACCCCGATTTGAAGGAAAGATTAAGCGAAGCAACGACAGCCAGATCGCGAATATCCAGATGAATCAACATGGCATTAAGCTCGGTATCCCGAACTCCAGTTCAGCTTGGCTCGGAGAATTTCAAAAAAGTCGTACCCCAGTGGATGCAAAAGCCTGAAGGGTTTGAGTTCCTTCCTGACTTCGATCAGGTCGCAGACATCAAGATCAGGGCTGGACACATTGTCACACACCAACTGGGCACCAAACTGCTTGCTGGGTCTGAAGGAAATGCCAACCATACTCTCGCCCCCCACCACGATCGGGCGATTGGTCAGCGCATGTGGATTGATGGGAGCCAAAACAATCGCGCTAAGCGTGGGAGACAGAATTGGCCCCCCTGCGGACAACGCGTACGCCGTGGAACCCGTCGGCGTGGAGACGATCAGCCCATCGGAACGCTGGGAATTCAAAAACACCCCGTCGATATGGGTCACGATCTCGATCATGCTCGTTGCATTCGACCGATGCACCACCACATCATTGATGGCAGATTGACGATAAATCACGTCACCACAGCGGATGATGCTGGCACCGAGAATAAAGCGCTCCTCCTCACTGTAACGGCCTTCAAGAACCTCGTCGAGATGGGTCGCAATATCCGCAGGCGAAATGTCCACCAGAAAACCCAGCCGCCCGAGATTCACCCCGATCAGCGGAGTGTCATATTGGGCCAAGCCACGGGCGGCCGAGAGCAAAGTCCCATCGCCCCCGACCACTACAGCAAAATCGCAGCGCTCACCGAGCTCGGATACGGATCCTGTGTCCGGGGTCACTCCTCTGACAAACGGCGCGGAATCACGTTCGACAATCACTCTCAGGCCACGCCTCACCAAGTGATCGTACAGCTCTGTCAGCGTCTCTTCTATCCGGTCTGCATCCGATTTACCGATCAGCGCGGCTACACCAAATTTCACTGATGGCTCCATGTGTTCCAAAAAATCACTAGGGATCAACTAAGTCAGCGGTTGTAAATGCATCTGGATTCGAGAAATGCCTAAGATAATCGGGACAACTAAAGAGGCCGGCATGGTCGTTGCCATAAGGCAACCACCGAGTAGCCGTTGTCGTAGTTATGGTATGAAGTTCTTGACACATAATCTAGGGATTGCTAGTTTCCGGCGCTCTCCGCCCTAGAGTGCCAATTCGTTTTTCAGCCCGTATCTGTGCCAACCCCTCTACAATTGACCGGCCGCGCTCAACACCTGCTTAAGGTTTTGGTGGAGCGGTACATCAATGAAGGTCAACCCGTAGGGTCACGGTCACTGTCGCGGGATGCCGGGCTCAACCTCAGCCCGGCCACCATCCGCAACGTGATGGCCGACCTGGAGGATCTGGGCCTGATCACCTCGCCTCATACCTCAGCGGGCAGGATGCCCACGGCATCGGGCTATCGGCTCTTTATCGACACCCTGCTCACGGTCAAACCGCTACAGCAAGATGTGATTCAGCAGCTACGAGATGATCTCGACTGCCTCGGTTCCCCTGGAGAACTCCTGGAAACCGCCTCTCGACTGCTTTCCGAGGTGACTCATATGGCCGGCATTGTCACTCTGCCGAAACGGGAAACAAACGTTTTCAGCCATATTGAATTTTTGCCACTCTCAGACCGGCGGCTACTGGTCATCCTGATTTCAAGCCAGCAAGAAATACACAACAAGATCATCCACACGCCCCGTGACTTTACGCATTCGGAATTGCAGGCCGCCGCAAATTTTTTAAACCAGCGCTATGCCGGCAATGACATTGCCCGGGTCCGTGAGGCCTTGCTGCGTGAGGTCAAGGAGACACGGGAACGTCTCAGCCAGGAAGTCATCGACGCCGCCGCACTTACCGAACTGGCTCTGGAAGCCCCCAAAAAACGTCGCAAACCGGTCTTCGTTACCGGTGAAACCAATTTGATGGATTTCTCTGAACTCGCCAACATGGAACAATTTCGCAGCCTGTTCGAGACGCTGCACCAGAAAGAAGAAATGGCCCACCTGCTGGATCGGTGCATCGAATCGCCGGGGGTCAAGATTTATATCGGCGAAGAATCCGGGCACCGGGCATTGGGCCAGTGCAGCCTGGTGACTTCTGCCTACTCGATCAATGACCGTGTGGCGGGGGTTCTGGGCGTCATTGGCCCCACCCGCATGGAGTACGAACGCGTCATCCCGCTGGTCGATTTGACGGCAAAACTCGTCGGCGCGGCCTTGAATCACAAATCTCTGCCCCCAATTTGACCTGACCCAGACTGCCAGCACGCCTTCGAAGCTGGCGGCTGTCACCACAAAAATCAGCCCTAGAATGGAGCCGCTCCCTATGAGCCATGAAGATACTTTGCCTGAAGATACCGAAGCACTTGAACCCAATATGGCCGATGACCTCAACACGATTCCACCCACCCAGCTGGCGGAGGAATTGACCAAGGCCGCTCGGCTTGCCGAGGAAAACTGGGACAAGTTCGTCCGGACTCAAGCTGAACTGGAAAACCTCAAGCGACGCGCTGAAAAAGATCTCCAAAATGCCCATAAGTTCGGGCTTGAGAAGTTTGCACGCGAGCTGCTGCCCGTAGCCGACAGTCTGGAATTGGGCCTGAGCGTTGAAACGGGCGACAATCCCGAAGTGCAAAAACTGCGCGAAGGGATGGAACTGACCCTCAAGCAACTCATTGCCAGCCTGGAAAAATTCAACGTGACGCCGATTGATCCCGAGGGAGATAAATTCAACCCCGAACTGCATCAGGCAATGGCTACGCAACCCACCGACGAAGCCGAACCTAACACGGTCCTCAAGGTGTATCAGAAGGGCTATCTGCTCAATGACCGCTTGCTGCGGCCCGCCATGGTGGTTGTCGCTCAAGGAATCGGCTAAACCAGGACGACTTCCGGGCAAAGGCTGGCTTGAAATGAAATTCAAGCTCCCCATATCCCCTCCAAAGTTTTGATTTGAACCCCAGATTTACAACGTTTTACCCGGAGAATTAAATGTCAAGAATCATCGGCATCGATTTGGGCACCACCAATTCCTGCGTAGCCATCCTCGATGGCGGCAAGCCCCGAGTGATCGAAAATTCCGAAGGCGCTCGCACCACACCGTCCATTGTGGCATTTACACCCGACAATGAAGTGTTGGTCGGACAGTCCGCCAAGCGCCAGGCCATCACCAACCCAAAAAACACTCTCTA
>SXQV01000198.1 GCA_005792805.1 Methylococcaceae bacterium
CTTCGCAGAGATATTGTTGTCCCTACAAGACTTTCAGGATATCGCCCCAGAAGTCACGTAACCCACTGATTTGCCGTTCGATGTAAACCGGAGAATGGCAAAATCCGGTCAAAAACCCGTCGCCCATGTCGAAGCCGGGCTCCCCAAACTCGTCACTTTCCTCTGGGGAATCTTCGTCGATACCGTCATGGTTGGGGCTCTGGTCTTCCGCATAAGTCTGGCATCCCTCCACAAAGGAGGCCGAGTTTCCGTCACAATCATCTAGATCCTCAATGGAGTTTTCTTCAGCCCATTCATAGCCCGCTTCGTGTCCTGAACAATCCTCAGAACAGGGCGCGCCTCGATAGTAGATGGGCACTGCAGGTTGTGCATGATCCATTTTTCTTAATTCACTGAGGCTATAGCCGGATTCCTGTTGATCAGTAGCCACTCCGCTTCTGGGCTGGGGACCATCAGAAAAATCGAGGTGTGGTTGTTTTGACGTTAACTCCGCCTGCAGATCCACGGTTTTTTTGTCCATTGAGAGAATGATCGTGCCACCGATCAGTATGGATAAAATCATCCACCTAAGCATGAAGCCCCCTTAATTCGTATAGAGTAGCCAGCTAATCACCAAGCAGATAGCATCGACTCGAATCCAGCCCAATTCAATGAGCGCAGTAACCATGGATTAATTGTGGTATTTGTCAGCAAAGGCTCATGACTCACACTAGTTCGCCATGCCCCCCCAATCATTTTTCCGGGATTTTGATCGGATTTCCGGCAATCGCACTAACACACCAGTCATATCTTATTGTTTTACATAAACATTGTGTGTTTTACCGGAAGACCGGAAAAAAATACACTTTTTTAAAAGTATTTCTAAGGGCGATTGGGGTTTGGGGATGGTGTGAATTGGCCGTATGCCGGTTCATTGACTGCTTCGCCATGGGTAATGATCCATTCGGCGGGGAATTCTTTGAGTGAGTGGATGTTCCCGAGCAATTCAGTATGTTCTAGCTGATCCACAGGGGGATAGGCATTTAGCAGGTTTATCCCTGGACTGATGTGAAAGTCATTTGCCGGAGGGCGAAACAGCAGAACGGCTGTTCCCGCCGCTGTGTTAATTAGGTAAGCAGTACGGTGGGATCGGATCAGGTCACGTGACTCCTGAAAATTCACCTGGACGCCAATAGCGCCTATTTCATTGAAAATGATTTGATTTAGCATAAACAGGTTCCTCCCCAGCTTCTTTGCTGGGATAGCAATGTTGAGATTGCTGATCAGGACACCCGGGCATGGAATCGATAGGCCAAAGATTTCGGCAGCCCCCATCTGTGCGGGGTAGAATTGAATTCGGTACTGAAATCCTTTTCGGCCCGCGTCGATTCCTGTCGGCGCGGGTTTCTTGTCAGCGATGTAGTCATCGATAACCTCCTATCGCGTACAGAGCCAACTGTGGGTTGACGGGGAGGAGCCGGAGAGCACTCGAGGGTTCACGGCGAGTTTTGAATCCGGGGCGCTATTGCCGGTTAAGCGCGGTCACTGGCTTTGAGCAGAGCCATCAATTCTCTGGCTCAGCATCCCCCCGCCATTCAGATTCATCGAGAAAATCATCAGCGTCGAAGATTTCGTCATTCGCTGCCCACAGGTCAGCCACTTCGACAGCCTCGAGTTCGGCCTCGGAGAGGGCGTGAAAAAGTTCGTCGTTCACTAGGCGGCCTCTCGATTCGCGGGATCACTAGTACAGGTTTCGATGTACTCAAGGATGTCACCGACGCGGTATCGGACGTTGCGACCCATTCGGATGAATTTAAGTGGATGGCGACCAGTGCATCGCCAGACAGCTAAGGTGCCTTCGGTCGTATCGAGAACGGTGGCCGCATCCTTGGCCCTGAGCAGTCCATGCGGCGGATAAGCGGTTAGATCAATCATTTCGGCTTGCCTCATGTTGTTAACGAGAGCGGCACACCATTAATCTGCACCGCTGACCGTTAATCTACACAGCCGAAATTGGGGCTGCTGGGATTTCTTTCCTCCCTGTCAGCCTTTTTTGCCGAGTTTCAGAATCTCCGTTGTGGCTTGCTCGACGGACTGGCGGACCGGGTCAAGATCGAGCCTTGCATAGATCTGTGTGGCTTGTTGAGATTTGTGGCCCAGGCTTTTACCGATGATCGTCAGGGAAGCGCCCTGACGTGCTTGATAGGAGCCGAGAGTTCGGCGAAGATCGTGAATCCGCAAGTCATCTTCAATACCTGCATCACCTAACAACTTCGACCAGGCCTTCTTAGGTTCAACAAGATGCCCTGTTTTTCCGCTACCTGGGAAAACCCAAATGGCGTTAACCACCCGGTTCGACAAGCGATCTTTCAGTATCGCTACAGCCTCAGGCACCAGCGTGATCGTCTGTGATTCACCGTTTTTTGTTTTAGGAATGCGCCAGATTGCTCTTACTAAGTCAATATCGCTCCACCGCATTTCTTGGAGATTCGCTCGCCTCGCACCGGTGAGTAAAGCCAACAGGAAGAAATCACGAAGCGGAGAAGCATCTACCGCCTGAAGAAAAGCGGGCATTTCATCGGGTTGAACAAACCGCTCCCGGCTAGGGATGAACTTATTTACTGTTCGGCCAGTTGGATGAACAAGGTTGGTGACCCCCTCAGCATTCGCCCAATTGAAAACGGAACGAACGATGGCTTTCGCCTTGTTTGCCTGGGCAGGGGAACTGATTTTGCTGTGAATCGCCTTAAACTTTTCAGGGCTAACCTGACTCATCTTAAGCTTAATGAGTCCGCTTAAATGCAATTCAACGGCCTGCCGATACTCTCCCACTGTGCGGTCAGATAGCGGTCTACCGGACCTGTTACGCTTCAATTTTAGGTAATCCGCAAAGACATCACCGAAGGTAGGTTCGGCCTTCAACGCCCGGCGGACTGCTGCTGGGTTTTGATCTTTAGAGAACGCTGTGTTGATCTCATTCGCCTTGGCTCGCGCCTGCTCACAAGTCATTCCAGGGAAGGGGCCGATCTTGATGCGTTCCTTTTGGCCCGCCACCTTCTTCTGTAGATAGAAAACCTTCTTGCCCGTTGGGTATACGAAGACACAAAGCCCCGAAACCTTGTCATCGCGGTATGAGTCGTATTGCTTTCTTGACGGGGGCAGGCTCTCCAGAGCCGCCTTTGTGAATCGGATTTTGCTTGCCACCAGCCACCTCAACATGCCACCTATTTGCCACCTTCAGGATTAAAACACGTTAATCTCAGGCAATCAAAGCGGGGGCATGTATCGTTACTTATTAATGACTTAGCATGATTACTAAGACGGGTTAATGACGGGCGATCTATTTCGTAATGTGTGGGTCGTCAGTTCAAATCTGATCATCGGCTCCAATAAATCAGTGCTTAGGCCCTTATGGGCCTTTTTCGTTTTTGGCGGTGCTATGACGTTGCCAGGTGTGGACGAAACATTCACTCAACTAAAACAGGGGGGCGTCGAAACTTTCCGCCACCCAGAGTTTGCCCGCCATGCCGCCGGGAGGACTAATCTTTCGACGGGGCGTCCGGTACTGGCTCAGCCGGGCAATGGGTTGACCGGAGCGGGCTATGACCACTTCCTGACCACTTTCCACCTCTTCAAGCAGACGGGACAGCTGGGTTTTGGCTTCATGGATGTTGACGATGTGCATGGTACATTCCTGAGTTAGCTAAGCCTTGGTCATACCAGATGTGACGTGATTACGCAAAAACTCAAAGAGCACAGGTTCCGTAATTTTCATCCGGCATGGCCGGTTCGGCGCGGGACTGTTCCTTGGTGGTAAAGTCATGCTCGACCCCATCCACAACCACGATGCCCCACATTGAAACCGTCGGTTGAGCGGAGCCCAAGGGGCGCTGGCTTCGACTGCTTCGGCATCGCTCTATATGGACTCTTCCGTTTTGTACGCTTTTTTCGTTTCGACGTCAGCGGGCCGGGTAACGCCGCCCGCCAGTTTTCACCCAAGGTGGCACAGAGCGGCCCAGCACCATGATTCATGTTGCGGAATCACTCTTCTGGCCGAAATTACGCTGATGAAACTCCATCAGGATTTATCAATTTTTCATCAGTTGATACATTGGGTGTTCCCGTATACGATCTATCAGAATCACAATCTCTGATAAATTCTGATGTGGATGTATCAATATGAAGCCTCCTCAACGGCCCCCCGCCATTGAAGCGCTACTGGAAAAGCACCGGGCCGTTCTCCCCCTGGCCATAGACCAAGGCAGCCGTGCCTTGGCTTCAAACGCCTACCCGCACTGGGATAAGCTTCGGCATCTCGAACCACCAGCCCACCTCACCAGTGAGTCATGGTGGCTCGGCATCAAGTTAAACAGACAGGGCCAATCGAGGACGCTTCCACTGAAAGATGTGGCCGGCAGGGCTTTTAGCTACACATTGCCGGATCCCGTGCTGTCGATGCTGCATCGGATTGATGGCAGGGCCAGCGGACGAATTGGCTTTCCAATGGGCATAGCCACAGAGGAAACTCGTGATCGCTTTGTATTTAACTCTTTGGTTGAGGAGGCGATTACATCGAGTCAATTGGAGGGTGCCGCCACTACCCGCCAGGTGGCAACCGACATGATCCGTGAGCACCGCACCCCGAAGGACAAGCATGAGCGGATGATCATGAACAACTACCATGCGATGGCGTCTTTACGCCAACTGAAGGGAAATCCTTTGGATTTCATGAGCCTCATGAGCCTGCATCAAACGCTGACGCAATCGACCCTTGACAATGACGAACTGGCGGGGCGTTTACAGCAGATTGGGGAGGAGCGCGTAGCGGTTGTCGATCACAAGAATGAAAGCGTTCTCTACCGCCCTCCTCCTGCCGATTTGTTGCCAGAAAGAATAGAGGCCATGATCCGGTTTGCGAATGAGGGACAGGACTGTGACCCCTTTATTCACCCGGTTATCAGGGCCATTACCCTTCATTTCTGGCTGGCATACGAGCACCCTTTTGCAGACGGAAATGGACGCACGGCAAGAGCACTGTTTTATTGGTCAATGCTGCGTCAGGGGTACTGGCTGTTTGAGTTCATCTCTATCTCAAGAATACTGAAATCGGCGCCATTGAAATACGGGCGCGCTTTCCTTGAGACAGAAACGGATGGGAACGACCTCACTTACTTCATCATCCATCAACTCCACGTGATCATGGGTGCCTTGGCTGAATTAGATGCTTACCTGGAAAGAAAAACTAGGCAGGTTCAATCGGTCGAGAGAATGCTAAAGGACTCGGATCTGAATCATCGTCAGATTGCTTTGCTCTCGCACGTCATCAGGCATCCTGGACACACGTACACCATCAAAACCCATCAAACCAGCCATCGCGTTGCCTATGCGTCTGCCCGCTCCGACTTGATAGACCTTGCCAGACGCGACCTGCTAACTCAGGTTAGGGTCGGTCAGAAGACTTGGAAGTTCCTTGCCCCCGAAAACCTTCAAGCCACGATATCTGGAAAGCAGAAAGCGGCTACTGATGGTATGGACTCCCCCTAACGGCATTGTGATGTGCCAAAGAGGGAATTCAAACAACCACTTCATGTGAGAGGAGGAATCCAGGATGAATGCTACGGGTGCAACACCCTGGGTTAGTGTTGGGTGAACGGGGTTTGCTGGCCCTGGTCGAGCAGTTCGGAATAGACCGGGAACGGTGTCTTACTCCGAGCTCTTCCAGCTTATGAAATCTATCTGACTGATTTGATTCGGCTACGCCGGGGCAATCCACCCGGCCTTGCCGCGCTCCCGCAACCACTGCTCCTGAAAAAGCCGCTTGGCTGAAGTACCGGCTCGAATAATGAATTGCCGGTTGAGATAGGCATTCAGGGCCACGTTAAATCCCGGGATCAGTGCGCCGGCTTCCTGCCCCAGGACCACCCGCTGCAAGGCTTTGTTGGCGGACTCTTCCAATGCCGCATGAATGAAAGACGTTTCAATGCGCTGGCGATACTCCTCCATGGCATGGGCTCGCTGTTCTGGCGTGGTGGCCATGGATAGCGACAATACACCGATCATTACGCCCTGCTCCTGCTCGGGGGTGAACCTGTATCCATAACAGTGAGCCACCCGATGTATGAGCCGGAGCGTACCAAACAGCATGGCCGGAATGCCTACGGCAACCGCAATCGGTCCACCGGCCCCTGTCGCAGCCCCCACCCCCAGAGCCATCTGCCCTGCCTCGGCGATGCAGCGATCCGCCAGGTTATCAGCGAACTCCAGGGGTTGGGCGGCAAGTGCCTCGAACTGGGTGATGCCCCGTGCCTGTAGCTCCTTATCTTTCAGAACAGAGTCGTCCTGGTTGATGTGGGCGGCCGCCTTGTTGATCCATTCAAGCACCTGCTCAACCGGTGCACCTGGCAATATCCGTCCAGCCAATTTGCCTGCGGTAGACGCCACCCGGTTGATGAGGCCGGACATCACGCCGGGACCGGCGCCCTTCCAGTCCGCTATCGCGCGCATCTGGCAACGCTCGTACTCGGAGAGCACGTCCGGTCGTTCTGGCGCTGGGGAGTTGACGGTTTTTGTCATGCTTCGCTCGTAATGGTGATCATCCATGGTCTCATTTGCCGGCCGTCGAACTCACCTCGACCCGGGTTTATCTCTGGACTCTTCCCGTTTCCCTTGACGCCCAAAAATTCAGTACGGCTTGGAGACACCGGGCTTCAGCCTCTTTTAAGACAGGCTCGATAGCGTTCATCCACGCGCCTGGCAAATTTTGAGGTCGTCAGACCGTGACTGATCTTGGGGCTGTTGAGCTGGATCTCCGGCAATTGAGCCCGGGGCAATCTTCCCCCGGATACCCTGGCCAGGGCAAATACCTGAATGAAAAGCGGAGACTTTTCAAAACTGGCCGTTTTTTCTTTCCTGAGGTCACGGATGATCGCCTGCTCAGAGAGATCCAGTCGCTCCCTCAGGCTGAGCACGGCTTTTTGTGTCTGGCTTTGGCTGGAGGAAATTTCACCTTCCGTGTAGCGGAGCAGATCCCCATCACTCTCGATGGCCATGCCGGTCAACTGATTGATAGCCGCCTGAAAAGCGGCATTGCGGCTGGCGTAGTGCCCGGCGTTGTAATCGGCAAAACGGTAAATCATCTTGTCGTAGGATGCCGGGTAGTCCAGCAGATAAGCGATGCCGAAATACAGACCCCCCCGCCGCGAAAAGAGCTCATCCCTGAGTGAGGACTGAAGGGTGTAGGGGTAGGTTTTATCCTTGACCTGAGCTTCGGCAAATTTGAGGCTGACCTGCATGGGCCCACCGGTTCTAACCGGGTTGTAACTCTCCAGCAACGTCTTCCCCAGCGGCAGCTCGGACGTCATATCGGCATAAAGGGTGTTGAGATCATTCTCGGTCCTGAGCGTGTCGATCCGATCCGCATAGGTACGACCGCCGGGTGATTTGACCGCCAGCGCCAGCTTCACGGCGAGCCTGGGTATCCCATATTTACTGGCTCGCTGATCTATTTCCGAACGAACAATCCGCGACAGGCCCGCGACAGGGGGATCGGCATGGAACGTGGATTCCTGCTCGGTGACGGCCAGGACCGCGCAGACATTCTGGTCCGAGGGCGGGAGTTTCAATGCATCGAAAGCCACGGCAATGTCCTCGACCCAGCCATTGGCGTCCTTGACGCTCTGGGGAAGAAATCGCCTGATGGCCGCCTGCGTCCCTTGGTCAGCGGACTTCCGACGCCCGCCTATGAGCGTGTTTTGTGCTGAAGCCCCCCCGGCAGGCTTCGTTGTGAACACGGAGGGCCGGTCGGTGGGCACGGTCGGAAAGGGTAAGCTTTCTTGCCGAGACGCTTCGTCCTGTTGCGTGATGCCGGAGCAGCCAGCAAACAAGCTTGAGGCAACCACCCAAAAAAGAGGGAAAACGTGTAATTTCAATGGTCTATCCGGGTCAGCAGGTTTCTGTTTTTCAAGCCGCCACGGGGCAGCCGGTCTCTTCCCATACTTTTGCATAAACCGCCCTGGAAAATCGACAGATGTATGGCGGTTGGGACGCGGGTTGGCAACACAATGGCTTGATCGACAATGACTTGTCCGGGAGAGTAACCTGGATCGCTCAATTCTGTATCATCCCAATCCCACAAACACTCACCCGCAGGAGATCAGAGCCATGACCCATCACATCACTGTCGAATTTACGCCTGCCGAGATGATTCTCCTGCCAGCCAGCAAGCATTGGGGCACCATTCTTACGCTGGGAATTCTGATGACCGTACTTGGAACCATCGGTTTTTTCCAGCCTATGGCTTACACCGTGGCAACCGTGGTGTTCTTCGGGGCTCTTCTGCTGGTCGCGGGAGGCGCGGGGATTGTGGCGGCCTTCAAACTCCGGGGCTGGCCAGGCATGACGAGCGCTATTCTGATCGCCGCTCTTTTCATCCTGACGGGGGCCGCGATGCTGATGCACCCCATTATCACCGGATTTAGCCTGACCTTACTGATCGCTGGATTCCTCATTGCCACCGGCGCGGCCAAATGCTGGCTGGGCTTTACTCACAAAGAACGGCATGGCTGGGGCTGGATCGTGGCCAATGGCGCAACGTCTGTCCTGCTGGGCTTTCTCATTTTCGGAGGCTTCCCCGGCTCCGGTCTCTGGGTCATTGGCCTGTTCCTGGCCATTGAGCTGGTATTCGATGGATGGGGTGCCGTCGTGCTGGCACTGGCGGCCCGTGAGATTGACGAGCGCAGCAAGGGACATCCTGTCGCTCACTAAAGGGCGGATCAGAAAAGCAGTGACCCTTCGGCTAGTGGCGCGCACCAGACTCTTTGCATTTCTCCTGCTGGGCTCGCTCGTGCCGAGCCTGGGCGGCTGTTATTCAGGCTACTACCTAACAGCCGCCAACCAGGATTCGGAAAAGGTACTGGATCGTTCAAAAGCCGGCGGCGCGGGCGGCTTTCCTGTCTATATTTCGGCCGCCACTCGTGAGCCAGCCGATGAAGGCGAAACCAGTCCGCTCTATGCGTTCGCCAGATCACTGCAAGAGACGGGGCTCTACCCCACCATCCATGTCGTGCCACCTCAAGGCGCTTTCATCGAAGCCAGACTCTCGATTGTGCCGGCAGTGCATGAGGATGAGCAAGCCGCTAACGCCGCCAAGATGGTGCTGACAGGGGCTTCCTTTTTCCTGCTTTCCGGAGCATTACCCCAAACCAACCACTTCGATGCCCATTACACCCTGGAGGTCGTTTGGCCAAGCCAGGCAAAGCGGCATTACACCGCTCATTGCGGCGCTTACTCCTACGCGACCATCGACAAATATCGGGACGTTCAGCGTTCAGCAAAAGCGCTGGAACAATCGGCCTGCCTGAATTCACTGGCCAATCAGATGAGCGCAGACTATCCGCAGATGACAGTAAGCGCCGCCTATACCCCGCCCGGGGGGATGACTACCGGCCAATTGACTCAGTGGGGGCGGGCGAAAGACCCCAATCAGGCCAAACCTGATGCCGTCTGTAGCGAAGTCGGACTGACACCGGGGACAAAAAGCTATAGCGATTGCCTCTCCGAACTGAACTGAACGCCGCTTACCGGAAAATGTAAGCGGCTTGCGTTTGCCCGGGCCGCCTCGGCTTTAGTATCCTTCACCGTTTATATTCCGCCGCCCGATCGCCCGTATGCAAGACATTTACCAACCCGCCGAAATTGAAGCCAAAACCCAGCGTCTGTGGGAGGAGGCGGGCGTTTTCCGCGCCGTGGAAGATCAGACAAAGGAAAAGTATTACTGCCTGTCGATGTTCCCCTACCCCAGTGGCCGGCTGCATATGGGCCATGTCCGCAACTATACGATCGGCGATGTGATGTCGCGGTACCCCCGCATGTTAGGCAAAAACGTATTGCAGCCGATGGGCTGGGATGCTTTCGGTCTGCCGGCTGAAAACGCTGCAATGAGCAAGGGTGTCCCGCCGGGAGACTGGACTTACGAGAACATCGCCTACATGAAGCAGCAGCTCAGGGAGCTGGGCTTCGGTTATGACTGGCAGCGTGAGATAGCCACTTGCTCGCCGGAATACTACCGCTGGGAACAGTGGTTCTTTCTGCGTCTGCTGGAAAAAGGACTGGTCTATAAAAAGACCTCGCCGGTCAACTGGTGCCCGCACGACAACACCGTACTGGCCAACGAGCAGGTCATCGAGGGCTGCTGCTGGCGGTGCGATACACCCGTGGTTCGGAAGGAGATCTCGCAGTGGTTTATGAAAATCACAGCCTATGCCGATGAGCTGCTGGCCGAACTGGACAATTTGAAGGGCTGGCCGGAGCAGGTCCGCACCATGCAGGCCAACTGGATCGGCAAGAGCCATGGCGTGCGCTTCGCCTTTCCCTACACGCTGGCGGGCGAAGCAGGCAAACTCTGGGTCTATACCACGCGCGCCGACACCCTCATGGGTGTGACCTTCTGCGCCGTAGCCCCTGAACATCCGCTGGCAACCCACGCGGCCAAAACCAGCCCTGCCCTGGCCGAATTCATCAAGGAGTGCGAACAGAGTGGCACGGCCGAGGCCGACGTTGCCACCATGGAAAAGAAAGGCATGAACACCGGCATCACGGTGAGCCACCCGTTGACGGGCAAGCCGGTACCGGTCTGGGTCGGTAATTATGTATTGATGAGCTATGGTGAAGGCGCGGTCATGGCAGTACCCGCCCATGACGAGCGGGATTTCCACTTTGCCCATAAATACGGACTGGATATCCGTCAGGTAATACAACCCAAGGATCCGGTCGAATCGCCGTTTACGATGGATCGCTGGCAGGACTGGTACGGCGGCAAGACCGCCGGTGCCTGCATCAACTCCGGCCCCTATGACGGGCTGGA
>SXQV01000199.1 GCA_005792805.1 Methylococcaceae bacterium
CGGCTGCCACCACCAGCACCACGATGTCGGTGGCTTGCGCCCCACGAGCACGCATAGCCGTGAAGGCTGCGTGGCCGGGCGTATCCAGGAAAGTCACGGCACCATGATCGGTTTTGACCTGATAAGCACCAATATGCTGGGTAATACCGCCGGCCTCGCCCGCCGCCACACGGCTCTTGCGAATATAGTCCAGCAGCGAGGTCTTACCGTGATCGACATGCCCCATGATGGTGACCACTGGAGCACGTGGCGTCTGCTCGGCTTGGGAAGCAAGGCTCAACGTCGCTTCAATTTCAGCCTCCAGCACATCCTCGACCTGACGGATGGCTGTATGTCCCATTTCCTCGACTACTAATGTGGCCGTATCCTGATCCAGGATCTGGTTGATAGTCGCCATGACGCCCATTTTCATCAGCGTCTTGATCACCTCGGTCGCCTTGACTGACATCCGCTGAGCGAGATCGGACACGGTGATCGATTCCGGAACACTGACTTCACGCACCACTGGCGCGGTAGGCCGCTCGAAACCATGACGGGACTCCGGCATCACCGCCGCCTTCCCCGCCTTCAGTTTTTTCTTTACTTTCGATTTGCCACGCAGACTGTCAAAACCGAGCCCATCGCCCAGCGGTTTCTCGCGCTCCTTTTTCTTGCCACGACGATCATCTTCATCGACTACAGTGCGTGACGGGGGAGGAGGCGCCACGGAGGCCCTCGGCGGCTCAACCACCAAACGAGGCTCCAGGGTTGCGCCCACAATGGCATCCAGGCCCGGCTCCTCAGGCTCATTCTTCTCGGCTTCAATCCTCCGCTGCTCTTCCAGCTTTCTGGCGGCCTCCTGCTGGCGCCGCTGCTCGGCAGCGATCCGTTCGTTTTCTTCCCGCCGCAGTCGCTCAAGCTCCTCGGCACGGGTTCGCTCGGCCTCCTGCCTGACCTTCTGTTGAACCTCTATTTCAACCTGACGTTTTTGCTGTTCTTCGAGCGCCTGGCGCGCCTGCTCAACCTCATGACGCTGCCCGCTGGCTTCTGGAAGCTCACTGCGCTTGACGTACGTTCTCTTCTTGCGAACCTCAACACTAATGGTTTTGGCCACCTTGCCCGGGGTCGCCTTGCCTTGCTTGAGTTCGCTGACGGTACGCCGCTGGAGGGTGACCCGCTTTGGATTAGTCAAATCCTCGCCCTGTGCCTTGCCGTGGCTCTGCCTGAGGAATGTCAGGAATTTCAGCTTCTCTGCATCGGTCAGCAACTCATCCTCACCGCTTTTCTGCAGGCCCGCCTCAGTCAACTGGGAAAGCAGCCGCTCCAGCGGTATGCCGACGACTTCGGCAAGTTGCCGTACTGTTAAATCGCTCATAGTAAGCCTCCGCTCTTCCTTATTCGGTTAACCTTCCGCGAACCAGGGTCGGCGGGCGATCATGATCAACTGCCCCGCTCTCTCCTCGTCCATGCCCTCAAGTTCCAGCATTTCATCAATCGAAAGCTCGGCGAGATCTTCCACAGCGGCAATCCCCTTGGATGCCAGCTGAAGGGCGGTTTGTCGATCCATACCCTCCATAGCCAGCAACTCTTCGGTCGGCTCGGTAGATTCCAGCTTTTCCTCGGTAGCGATGGCCTTGATGAGAAGGGTGTCGCGTGCGCGGTTACGCAACTCCTCAACGAGGTCCTCCTCAAACTCTCCGATCTCCAGCAGCTCCTTGGCGGGGACATAGGCCAATTCTTCAACCGTGGAAAAACCTTCACGCACCAGGATTTCTGCCACTCCCGCGTCAACGTCCAGCTGATCGACAAAAGACTGAATCAATGACTCTGCCTCCATCTCGCTTTTCTCTTCCGCCTGGGTTTCACTCATCACATTCAACGTCCAGCCGGTCAGTTCAGATGCCAGCCTGACATTCTGTCCACCGCGCCCGATCGCCATCGAAAGATTTTCGTCGCTTACGGCGATGTCCATGGAATGACGGTCCTCGTCCATCACAATGGACACGATCTCGGCCGGCGACATGGCGTTGACGACATACTGAGCTTCATTTTCATTCCAGAGAATGATGTCCACCCGCTCTCCCGCCAGTTCATTCGATACCGCCTGAACCCGCGACCCCCGCATTCCGACACAAGCACCAACCGGATCTAGCCTGGGGTCATTGCTGCGGACAGCAATCTTTGCCCGAACTCCTGGGTCACGGGCCGCCGCAACAATTTTGATGATGTGTTCGCTGACTTCGGGCACTTCGAGCCGGAACAGGGCCACAATCAGGTCAGGTGAGGTACGCGTAACAAACAGCTGAGGACCTCGGGCCTCCTGACGAACTTCCTTGAGATACCCTCGAAGGCGATCACCGGAACGTACCGCTTCCCGTGGAATCATCTCCTCCCGTGGAATAAAGGCTTCGACATTGCCGCCCAAGTCCAAGAACACATTGCCACGCTCGATTCGCTTGATAATACCGGTAACCAATTCCCCGATACGATCCTTATAAGCTTCGACCACCTTACGGCGCTCGGCGTCACGAACCCGCTGAACAATGACTTGCTTGGCCGTCTGCGCCTCAATGCGGCCAAACCCGATGGAATCCATGGGCTCCTGCACGTATTGACCCACCTCAACATTGCCGAAGCGAATCCTGGCCCGTTCCAAGGTTAGCTGGATCTCGGGATCAAAGGGATTTTCGTCACACGCCTCCTCGGACTCCACGACCAGCCAACGACGGCAGGTATCATAGTCACCGGTCTTGCGATCGATGGTCACACTGGCATCGATGCGGTTTTCATAGCTCTTGATCGTAGCTATTCTCAGCGCGTCCTCAATCGCATCGAAGACTACTTCCTTTTCTATGTCCTTTTCGTGGGAAAAAGCATCAACCACCAGCAGGATTTCTTTGTTCGCCATGGTCAGGTCCTTTCTAAATTAATTGTCAAACTCAGGCGACAACCGCGCCTTCTCGATCATTTCATAGGGGATACGGAGGACAGCGCCCTCGTCCAGCAAGAGAATATCCTGGCCTTCGACGTCCTGAATTCTCGCTTTGAAACGCCGGCGTCCTTCCAGCGGACGCGATAATTGGAGGCGAATCATCTCACCTTTGAAACGCTCAAAATGAGCCAGCGTGAAGAGTGGGCGATCCATGCCGGGCGACGAAATTTCCAGCTGATAACGTCCGGGGATGGGATCTTCGACATCCATCACACCGCTCAACTGGTAGCTCACCGCTGAACAATCATCGACAGTTATGCCATTGGGTTTATCGATGTACACCCGCAACACGCGCTGATGACCATCAAATTCAACACCCACCAGCTCGTAACCCATACCCTGCACGACGGGATCAAGCAACTCCACCAGACCGTCACGCGCTCTCAAGCCGTACCTCGCAGACTCCAAAAATAAAAAATGGGCACTAGGCCCATCGTCTCCTCTAACATTCGCTTAAAACCAAAAATGCCCCTGAGGGGCGAATCTCGAACGGGATGTGTTTCCACACAAAACCAACAACATGGACCCGTTAAACTGGAAGAATGGTAACACGTTATGGAAAAAAAATGGACTCCACGCACGCGCCGGTGCCCACCAAAAACCCTTTTGAAATCATTATGAGTCATCCATATCTCATGAACCCTCTGAAAACACCCGACCCAGCCAATAAACTCAACATCACGATCACTCTCAGTCATTTCGTGATGACAATGCTGCTGACTTTCTGCTGGCCTGAGCTTCTGCCTGCCGAACCCGCCCCCGACTTGATTCGGGCCGAAATCTACCAGGATGACATCGACCCAAGCGGCTTCTGGATTAGCGAAAAACTTGATGGCGTGCGCGCTTACTGCCCGGCTTCGACATGGGCGACGGGTTTTTGACCGGATTTTGCCATTCTCCGGTTTACATCGAACGGCAAATCAGTGGGTTACGTGACTTCTGGGGCGATATCCTGAAAGTCTTGTAGGGACAACAATATCTCTGCGAAG
>SXQV01000200.1 GCA_005792805.1 Methylococcaceae bacterium
AACCGTGAAAACAGAACGGAAGCGGCGTGAAGATCACGACAAAGCGAAATAGTGGGCTATGAAACGGCGCTGAGCGGTGCAAAAATTTAGTAGAGATGCCGGCGAGAGTAGTCTACGATCAGGCTACACGGATTCAGGATATACAGAAGCAAGAAGTTGGTCGGCATAATCCGGAAGAGATTTTTGTTTGGTACGGTCTGTTTTTCTCTAGGCGACGGGCTATCGGTTGTTGGGCTGGGTTTTTTGATTTATGGGTATTACATAACAACGCCGACCTTGCCATTTCCGGGAGCTATAGCTGGAATCCCGGCAGCCGCAACAGCGTTGCTGATTCTTTCTGGCGAAAGCGCGCTGATCAATCGATGGTTTCTTGGTATGGGTTGGCTCGTCTATGTGGGGTTAATTAGCTATCCGCTATACTTATGGCATTGGCCACTGATTTCGTTTGAATACTTGATGGACTATGGGGAGCGTAGCCGGGGTGTTAGCCTGGGGTTGCTTTTTCTGGCGCTATTCTTGTCGGACCTTACTTGGCGATTTCTTGAAAGGCCAACTCGTGCTTCCAAGCACGTTCGGGTGCCTGTAATCCTATTTATTCTGCTGGCTCTGGTCGGAGCCTTAGGGGTTATTGTGGGAAATAAAAATGGTTTTCCATATAGATTTGATAATGAAAAGACCGATGAATTGCAGAAGTCAAAGCAATTAACCTGGAGTTTGTCTGGTTGGGTGAAGTCCTGCCCGTATGGTGTTGACAACAGCGATGGGCCTGAGGTCGTTTGTGAGGTACTCCCTGCAAGGGCCGCGTCCAGTCGCCGTATCATGCTCGTCGGTGACAGCCATGCGATGGCATTTGCCGAGGCTTTAAACGAGGTAAGGGAAAGGTCGGGTATTGATTTTGAGGGGCTAATTATGGCCAAGGGAGGATGTATGCCCTTCGCGTGGGTGGAGAAGCTGGATTCTAGGGACGACTGCCATCCTTTTTACGCATCAGCTTACAGCTATATGACTCATGAATCTGGCATCGAGACGGTTATTCTCTTGGGCCGGTGGGCCTCCAGATTTCATGGTACGGGCTTTGGCGTGGACACGAAAAGACACAGTTTCCGGGATGTAAGGAGTGCTGGACAAGAGAGTCAGGAAGAACTGTTCGCCAGCACTTTACGAGAAACTATACAAGCACTCCATGCGGCGGGTAAGAGAATAATATTCATCCATCAGGTGCCTGAGCTTGGGTTCAACATAAAGTCTTGTTTGCCACGCCCAATAAGCTTTAAGCCTGTGCATGAGTGCACCATTGATCGCTCAATAGTGGAGTCGAGGCAGTCTGGCTATAGGGCCAGGGTCAGGGAGATTTTATCTGACTATCCTGGAGTGATTGTATTTGATCCAATGGATGACTTTTGCGACAGGCATACCTGCTATGCGCGCATGGATGGTAATTATCTCTATACCGACAACAATCACTTGTCTGATCTTGGTGCAAGACGTTTGGGTGACTCTCTTATTGGTCTTTTGAAAAATTAGCGGTCTCTACAATACTGATCAGATCTCCATGCGCCAGGTGAGTCTTGATGCGGGTGCCGGGCGGGATGTCCTGGCAGCTCATAACAATGGCGGAGGATTCCGCCCGTGTTGTGATGCTGTAGCCACGTGCGAGGGTGGCGAGTGGGCTAACGGCCTGCAGTTCCTGCGAGAGGTGTATGAATCGATGGTGCCGCAGATCCAGATGTCGTTGCATGGCGGCGCGTAGCCGCTGACCAAAATGATTGCAGCGGGTATCGAGCCAGCGTAACTGTTGGTCTGGTCGGGTACCCATTAGCCGGACTCGCTGTCTGCTTAGTCGCTGGTCCAGATTATTCATCGCTTGCCAAAAAGCCCGGTTAAGTCGAAGTTCGAGCTCGTCGAGCCGTTGATGCTGGCTTTGCAGGCGCTGGGTGGGGTGGAGTTGCGTTAACCGCTTTTCGAGGAAGCGAATCCGATCAGTGGTGTGGCTCAGGCGATGATTGAGGCTCCGCTGTAAACGCGACCCCAGCTGTTCGAGCCGATCCAGCCACTCGGTGCGGTCGGGACTCACGGCTTCGGCGGCGGCGGAAGGCGTCGGCGCTCTTAGATCGGCGACAAAATCGCTGATGGTGAAGTCGATTTCATGGCCGACCGCCGAGACTACAGGAAGGCGGGAAGCATAAATGGCGCGAGCCACGGCTTCCTCATTGAACGACCATAAATCCTCGCTCGACCCACCGCCGCGACCAACGATGAGGACATCGCATTGATTCAGCCGGTTGGCCAGCTTGATGGCATGCACGATTTCATTCTTAGCCTCGATACCCTGAACTTTTACGGGAAACAGGATGACTTCAATGGCGGGAAACCGGCGGCGCAGTACGGTGAGTATGTCACGGACCACCGCGCCGGTGGGTGAGGTGATAACGCCCACGGCTCGCGGCAGAGTGGGGATGGGTTGCTTGTGTGCTTCATCAAACAGGCCTTCGCGGGCCAGTTTCTGTTTGAGTTGTTCGAACGCTTTTGCGAGCGCCCCGTCGCCGGCATTCTCCAGGCTTTCGACGATCAGCTGGTAGTCGCCACGGGGTTCGTAAAGACTGACTAGTGCCTTGAGTAAGACATGATCACCGTTCTGGGGCCTGTTTTTGAGTGTTCGAGCCTGAGGGCGAAACATCGCGCAGCGGACCTGGGCTTCGCTATCTTTGAGGGTAAAGTAGAGATGTCCCGAGGTGGCGGCGGTAAGATTGGAGATTTCCCCTTCGATCCAGACGTTGCCGAAGGTTTCGCTTAGCAGGAAACGACAGACCCGATTGAGGCGGGACACTGTGAAGACGGGGTTGGCATCCGTATTTACAGTGTCAAACGGTGAGGTATTCGTGCTCAAGCGTCTATTCGCTTGAAGCGGTGGATGAGTCGCCGCTCGCGCTTGTTCGGTCGGCTATCGGCGGGGATCCCCAGCGCTCTGTCCTCGCGGCGGCGGGCCGATTCTTCCTGCCGCCTTGCCTGGCTTTCAGGGGTTTCTTCATAGAGCAATGCAGCTTCCGGAGCTGGGCAGCGCTGACCGTGCAGAGCGGCCACAGTGACTTCCCAGGCATCGGGCTCTTTTGTGATGGCCAGTCGGGTGCCAACGCCGATCTCTCTGCCAGGTTTAGTTCTTTGCCCGTTGACATGAACCTTGCCGCCATTGATCGCTTCGATGGCCAGTTGGCGGGTTTTGAAAAAGCGTGCGACCCAGAGCCATTTGTCCAGTCGCATCCGGTCGGCTGGATTGTTATGCTGGACCTTGTTGGGTGGAGCCACGGATGGAGTCAGGTTCAGACCTCTGTCGGGAGACCCAATTCGGTCCAGGTTTTGTAACCGCCAGCAAGACTCACCACTCTGCTATAACCCAGCTTTTTGAGTGTTTCTGCGGCAAGGGCTGATCGCCCGCCAGACAGGCAATACACCAGGATGTCGGTGTCTTGAGTATCGGCAAAGGCCGGGTGGTTACCGATCTGAAATTCCAGTAACCCGCGAGGGATGTTGATTGCGCCAGGAAGCCGGCCAGCAGTGATCTCTGCGGGCTCACGCACGTCCAGAATCCGGGTATGCCCCAGCAGGGCTTTGGCGTCATCAGGGCTGATTTCACGGATGTGTTGTTTTGCGGCAGCGACAAGGTCCATGGCGGTCAAGGGCATTGGGTTTCTCCTGATGAAGTTTGCAGATAACAAAAGCCTACCTTAAACCTTGCGTGGTCCGCACTGTTTTTCGATCAGTTGGGTTCACGAACTCTCAGGAAGGAGGCAAACCGCGGCAAGCCTTTCGACGTGAGTCCCTGGTATTTATAAG
>SXQV01000201.1 GCA_005792805.1 Methylococcaceae bacterium
ACCAGCACCGTCGGTCCTTCCAGCGTGGCGAGCAAGTCGATTGCGGCCTGCACGGAGTCGGGATTGGCATTATAGGTGTCGTCGATGACCGTGGCCCCGGTGGTTGCGTGCTGGATGACGCCACGGCCCGTCACGGGAGAGAAAGCCTCCAGTCCTTGCCGAATGCTGTCGGGCCCGATGCCGGCAGCGAATGCGGCCGCCGCTGCTGCCGCTGCGTTATGGGCGTTATGGGCACCGGCCAAACGCAGCCCGATTTCGATTGGACCGGCCGGTGTATCAAGGCTGACCCGTATACCGCTTGGCACCGGCTGAAAACGGGCACTGATGGTGGCCGCTTGGCGGAAACCAAAATCGACAATGCGCCGGTTACCCGCCAGCTCGCGCCAAATGGGCGCGCAATCGTCATCGGCAGGGAATACTGCCACGCCATCCGCTGGCAGGGCGGCAATTGATGCCCCGTTTTCATGGGCGGTGGCTTCGACGGTGCCCATGAACTCCTGGTGCTCGCGCTGTGCATTGTTGACCAGAGCGATCGTGGGTTGGGCCAGCTGTGCCAGATAGGCAATTTCGCCAGGGTGGTTCATGCCCAGCTCGACTACGGCTTGACGATGCCCGGGAGCCAGGCGGAACAGGGTCAGTGGCAGGCCGATGTCGTTGTTGAGATTACCCCGGGTGGCCAGCCGGCCTTCTTCCCCGGAAGCGGCCGCGAGGATTGCTGCCAGCATTTGCGTTACGGTCGTCTTGCCGTTGCTGCCCGTCACGGTGATGACAGGCAGAGCAAAGCGGGCCCGCCAGCCAGCCGCCGCTGCACCCAGCGCCAGACGGGTATCGGGCACCATGATCTGGGCAACGTCCAGTGGCAGAGGACGCTCCACCACCACGGCAACAGCCCCCCCGGCAACGGCTTGACCGGCAAAGTCATGTGCGTCGAATCGCTCCCCCTTTAGCGCAAAAAACACGCAGTCTCCGGGCAGGTGGCGGGTGTCGGTACTGACCTGCTGGAACAGAATGTCTGGCTTGCCCGTCAGGGTGGCCTGAGGCAGCAGGCCGGTCAGTTCGCCGAGGGTCATCATGGGGCTAGAGTCCTGTCAGTAAGGCGGGGTGAGGCCGCGTGGGGCGGCTTGGAATAATTCAGGGTTCGGCGAGTGAGTGCCTGACGTCATGGCTGGCTCGGCCCAGCCGGTCATTGATTGCCCGCCAGGCCGGATCGTCAGGTGGTTGCTCGACGAGAATGACATCCAGTCCCCGCTGGTCGAGGTCGCGGAGTGCCGCATACAGTGCTTGACCATAGCCGGTGGCGTGTTCCGGCATGGGCCAGGTCAGGATGCCGGCTGAAAACTGAAGGGGAGTACGCTGCATCACGGCCAGCCGCTGGTTCTGGCTGATTAAATTGACGGCGGCGGCAACCAGGTTTTCGGTCGGGCAGATCAGCATCCGCGTGTGTGGAGCGTAGTGGGAATCCAGCATACCGGGCGCGCGCACCGTGGTTTGAGTCCCTGTCAGGATGGTCTCACCGAGAGCGATCTCCAGCTCGGCCTGGGAAATTGCGCCGGGCCGGAGCAGCCGGGGTTGCTCATCGATGAGGCTGAGGATGGTGGATTCCAGCCCGACACGGCAATTGCCCCCTTCCAGAATCAGGTCTACGTCATCGCCGAGCTCATCCCGCACGTGGACGGCGCGGGTCGGGCTGACCCGGCCGAAACGGTTGGCCGAGGGGGCGGCGATGCCGCCGCCGAAGGCGCGGAGTAATTCCAGAGCGACCGGATGATCCGGCATCCGCAGGCCGACGCTGTCCTGCCCGCCCGTCACTTCCATTGGTGCCTTGCCGCGCTTGAGTATCAGCGTCAGCGGGCCGGGCCAGAAGCATCCGGCCAGCCGTCTGGCGGCGGGAGGAATCTCCCGTGCCCATTCCGGCATCATCCCGGCGTCGCCAATGTGGACGATCAGCGGATGGTTGGCGGGCCGGCCCTTGATGGTGAAAATCCGCTGGGTGGCGGCTGGGTTGCTGGCATCTGCCCCGAGGCCATAGACGGTCTCGGTTGGGAAGGCCACTACGCCCCCCCGGCGCAGCTGCTCGACGGCCAGGGTAATGTCGGTGGTGATGGCCATGTCAGCGAGAGGGCATGGTGGCGGCCGGGCTGGGGTCAATGGGTTCCGCTGCCTTTCTGGATGAACTCGATCTTGTAGCCATCCGGGTCGGCGGCAAAGGCAATGATGGTCGTGCCATGTTGCATTGGTCCGGCTTCACGCAGGACACTGCCGCCGCGCCGGCGGGTGAGGTCACAGGCTCGGGCGGCATCGTCGACTTCAATCGCGATATGGCCGAAGCCGGTGCCAAGGTCATAGTGATCGGTATCCCAGTTATGGGTCAGTTCGATCACGGTGCCGTCCTTTTCATCCTGATAGCCGACGAAAGCCAGGGTGAACTTGCCGTCCGGGTAATCGTGCTGGCGCAGGAGACGCATACCGAGCACTTCGGTGTAAAAGGCGATTGAGCGATCCAGATTGCCCACCCGGATCATGGTGTGAAGAATTCTCATGGTGTTTTACGGTAGGTGGTCGCTGCGGTTGGGAAAGGGCTTATTCCGCCGGCGTCTGCATGATGCTGTCGATGTTTCTGTCCCGCAGAAACAGCCGGACCTGGCTGGCATCGGGGATGGTCTGGTATGGCCCCAACTTTACCCGATACCAGCGGGTGTATTCCAGATTGATCTGTTCCAGCCTGGGTTTGAGTTTCGCAAAAGCCTCCAGCCGGGTTTTCAAGGCCTCGGCTTGCTCCTGACTTTTGAATGCGCCCAACTGAAGGTAATACTGACCCACGACCGGCGCTTTTCCCTGTCGAACCTCTCGCTTCTCGCTCCTGATGGCACTTTCCGGGATTTTCTGCTCGCTATCGGGGAGTAATTTGAAAAAGCTGAATTGCGGTTCCGGCGGAGACGGCATGGCGAGCAGCGCCGGGCGGCTTTGGCCTGATTCGGACCCATGCCGTGGCAGGGTCAGGGCAGCGATGCCCGTCAACAGGCCGATAGCCAGCAGGCTCCATCCCAATCGGGTGAAGAGGGGGCTACGCTTTTTTTTCCGAAAAGCCGGGACGCGATGTTTTAGGTCTTGCGGCATGGATTACATCGATTCCGGTGCCGACACATCGAGCAAGGTGAGGCCGTTGGCGATGACCTGGCGCACGGCGGCAATCAGGTTCAGGCGAGCGTCGCGGAGGTCGGCGTCCTCGACCAGAAACTGGTGCGAGTTGTAATAGGTATGCAGTTCAGCCGCAAGGTCGCGCAGATAGTGGATGAGATGATGCGGTGCATGCTGCAGGGCGGATTGTTCGATCACTTCCGGGTAGCGGGCGAGCACCCCAACTAGCGAGATCTCATTGGCTTCGGTCAGGCGGCCGAGATGCGCCATACCACTGGCCAGATTGCGTGGCAGGCCTTTTTCGTCGAGCTGGCGGAACACGCTGCACACGCGGGCATGGGCATACTGGACGTAATAGACCGGATTCTCGTTGGTGCGCGAGGTGGCCAGTTTGAGGTCGAAATCCATGTGCTGGTCTGACTTGCGCATCACGTAGAAGAAACGGGCAGCGTCCTTGCCGACTTCGTTGCGCAGCTGACGCAGCGTTACGAAGTCGCCTGAGCGGGTCGACATCTGTACCTTTTCATCGCCACGATAAAGCACGGCAAACTGCACCAGCAGTACTTCAAGTTTGTCGCGTGCGCCGCCCAGTGCTTCGATGGCCGCCTTTACCCTCGGGATATATCCATGGTGATCGGCCCCCCAGATGTTGATGATGCGGTCGAAGCCGCGTTCCAGCTTCTGCATGTGGTAGGCGATGTCGGAGGCGAAGTAGGTCATCTGACCGTTTTCGCGCACGACTACGCGGTCTTTTTCGTCGCCGAGGCGCGTCGAGGCAAACCACGTTGCGCCATCCTGATGGTAGAGGTAGCCGGCGTCCCGCAGTTTTTCCAGCGAACGATCGACGGAGCCAGACTCGGTCAGGCCGCGCTCGGAGAACCACGCCTCATAGCGCACCCCGAATTCCTCCAGATCCTGCCGGATGTCGGCGAGGATGTCGTTGAGCCCGGCGTCAAAAACAAGGCGATAGTCGACGGGGCCGAGCAGTTCCTTGGCTTTATTTACCAGTGCGTCGATATGCGTTTCCTTGTCGCCGCCCTGCGGTTCGTCGGCGGGAATACCGGCGAAAACTTCGCTGGCTGGCCGGCGCAGCCGCTCCCCTTCGGTCTTGTGCAGGTCGAAGGCAATGGTACGGACGTATTCGCCACGGTAGCCATTGCTGGGAAATATCAGGGTGTCGCCGCATTCTTCCAGGTAACGCAGCCAGACGCTGGCGGCGAGGATGTCCATCTGCCGGCCGGCGTCGTTGACGTAATATTCGCGCTGTACGTCGAAACCAATGGCCGCCAGCAGGTTGGCAACCACCGCGCCATAGGCTGCGCCACGGCCATGGCCGACGTGCAGGGGGCCGGTCGGGTTGGCGGAGACGAATTCGACCTGAACCCGTTTTCCCGCGCCGGACTGACTTTTGCCATATTCATGGCCGGCTTCGTGGATGTTCCGGACCACGCCGAACTGGGCCTGCGGGTCGATGAAGAAGTTGATGAATCCGGGCCCCGCCATTTCGACCTTGGTTACGCTGGGGTCAGCGGGCAGGACGGCCATGATTTTTTCTGCAAGAGCCCTTGGGTTGCTGCGTGCCGGCTTGGCCAGCGTCATCGCCCGATTGGTGGCGTAGTCGCCGTGCTGGGCATCCCGGGCGCGCTCCACCAGGCAGGGGAGGTCCAGTTTAGCCGGTAAGGTGCCGTCCTTTTCAAGGATGGCAATCGCTTCCTGCAGCAATCTTTCCAGGCGTTTTTTCATTCGGAGGGGTACGGCGGGGGTGAATGGGCCGCTTATTATCCTTAAAACCCGGCGGGGATGACAATCACGCCGGGTTTTAAGGCGCTGGGTTGGCTTCAGCGGCCTGGACTCGGGCCAGCCGGCGCAGATCTGCTTCGTGACGTTCGGTCAAACGTCCAATTTTGTGGCGGAGCCAGCCGAGATCCTCACGTAGCAGGGTGTTTTCGGGGAACTCAATGGCGAGTTGTTCGATGATGCCGCGTGCGGTTTGATATTGGGAAAGGGCGGCGACCGTGTTTTTTTCCAGTTCGCGGCTGCGCCCCAGCTTGATCTGAACCGCTGCAATATCGCGGCGGCGAATGCCTTCGAAGGCCGAGCGGTAGGCTGGATCTTCGGCGATTACCAGAAAATGCTGGAAATGCTGGTCAGCCTCGATGGGATCGTCCAGACCACTCAGGGTATCGCCCAGGTTGTTGTGGCAGATGGCGACATCCCTTTGCCATTCAGGGTTGCCGGGCTGAAGGCGGGCTGCGTTATCGGCGATGGCCAGGGCAGTGCGATAGCGGTTGAGCGCCCCGGACAGGTCATCCTTCGATCGCAGGATGTCGCCAATACGATTGTGGATGGTTGCCGACGCGCGGGCGTACTGAACCTGATCGCGATGGGTTTCAGTCAGTTTCTGGAAATGAGCGAGCGCATGGTCCAGCTGGATCATCGCCGTTTCTGTATCTTTCAGGCTGACATGCAGCTCCGCGAGATCGGCGTGGCTGGTTGCCAGGTCGAACTCCAGTGAACTCTCTTCCGGTGTGAGGTGAAGCAGTTTGCCAATCAAGCCATGCACGGTTTGCTGGCATTGCAGGGCACCTTCGGTGTCTCCCAGTTCTTTTTGGAGGCTCCCGATTTTGATGTTCAACCGCAGCGGGTCACGCAGACGATCCTGTCCCAAGGTTTCCTGTTTGGCGATTAAGGTGCGGATGCCGAGACTTTTCCGGAAATGATCCAACGCGGATGCGGGGTCTTTTTGTTCTACCAGCAAATCGCCGAGCTGTTCCTGAATTCGGGCAAAATCCCGCTGCCGCGCACCATTCTGCGGGTCAATCGCCATGGCTCTTACCAGGTAGGCGCTGGCGGCCCGATATGACTGCATTGCGCGATTGCGTGCACCATTCATGAGATCCAGGTCGGCGAGATGGATAGCCAGACGGATGCGTCCGGTGATTTCGGCGGCACTGTCCTCCGGCTCGATTGGGCGGTCGCGCAGGTCGTCTATCAGTTTTCGCCCGTGAGCCGCCAGCGCGTTGAGGCGGTTCCAGTCATGCTTGGCGTGGCATGCTTCGGCGATGACATAGAGGGCTTGCAGCGCGGATTCTTTCAACAAGAGTTGCCGTGGTGAAACGGCCACTACCTGATTGATCGTCTTGCTCGCCAGATCACAGATTTGCAGCGCATTGTCGGTGGGCGTTGCCAGGCCCTGTTTTACCAGGCTGGCTGTTCCTGCTTCGATGTAGGATCGGGCAGTGTCGGGCGACAGGGGGACTTCCTGGGGTTCATTAAGGAAAATGGTGAAGAGGTCTTCTTTCCGGTCGTCGGCGCTTAAACCACTTAGAACCAGACACTCCACCAGGAAATCCTGAGGCAGAGGCGAATCCCCTAATTCGGCGGCCAGTCTGAGTATGTCCCGGGCGGAACCATGGAGTGTTCGCAGGGTTTCCAGGATCACGGCCGCGCAGGCGGTTTCTTTGGCTTCGGGGAACTGCCCTGGCCAGCGCTGGCTGAGTTCGCTGGCCGGCCGGTTTTTCTTTTCGAGTTTTTGTAGCAACCAGCCGAAAGTCGCATGCCGGTGGCGCCGATGTCCTTCTGCCAGTGCGGCGATCATGGTGATGAAGCGAGGATGACGGCCTACCGTGCCGGTTAGCCAATTTGCCGCCTCCAGTTCTTCTCCGCGTACTGGCGGTTTGCCATGAGTGAGCGCGATGTTGCCGGCCTGCTCATCCAGAATCGGCAGGTGGATGGGCTCTCCCCTGTGGTCATAGCGCTGGCTACGGGTGACGAAAATGGTGTGTCCCAGCCGCATGGCTTGATTATGCGGGGCGGGAGCCATCCATTGATGAAGCACAGGGCCGTTAATCCCTTCCGGGACGTCGTCGACTATCCAGAGAAAAGGCTTGCCCAGGTCATGTAAGTGATGCCCTAAATCGGCGATCAAGCTGTCCAGCGGGATATGTCCGTCGCGCTCGGTGCCAGGACTGAGCTGGCTGAGTAATGCCAGTAGTTGCGGTTTTAGTGCGGGATTTACGCTGAGTTCTCTCAGCCTCGCCGCAGGGACTGCCTCGCGTGCCGAAAGGCGGAATATCCCTCCCGGATAGGCTGCGCCGAAGCGGAAGGCGTATTCCCGGGTGAGGGTGGACTTGCCCAGCCCGGGTGCGCCCGATACCACAATGGAAGGCGCGGGATGGCCGTTCTGGCGGCTGGTGGAGGGTGGGTTTAAGCCGTTGTGAATATCCCAGAGTTCGCGCTCCCTGCCGGCAAAAAAGGCGGGGTCCTGGGTTAGGGTGTCGTATGGTTCGCGCCAGCCCACCTGTGTCTGAGGGTAAAGTCCACCGAGAGTGCCATTCAGCCGCTTACAGCAGGCATCAATTTTTTCTGCCAGCACGGTGAGTGTCTGCGTATCGAGTTCATCCGTGGCGGGGGCAATAATCCGGTGCCTGAGGTGCAATGGATAGATGTGCTTCAGGCCTGACTCGGCGTTGACCACCAGAATTCGTTCCGCCGCAGAAGGGGGCTCTTGTCCTTGCGCAATCCAGGCCATGGCGAGATGCGTCTGGCATCCCCGTGACCGGAAGAAACCTTCGGATGCCCATACGAGAAAGCTTTTGGAGATGGCGAGTTTTGGCTGAAGGCCGCTGCCGGAGTCACCTTCAAAGGCGAAGCTGGAGATCCCCCTCACCGCCAGCGCAGCCGTCAGTCGTTTGACGGCTATGGCAGAAGACGGGTCATGACAGATGAAAACGTCGTGGGGGCCGGACAAAGGGGATGCTCCTGCCGAAAAAGTCAGGTTCGAAATGGGGCGCATTGTATCCCGAATGTTTCGCGGACGATTGATTGAAGATTCATCTCGTCGCGGCTGGTGCAGATCAAATGTCACCAGCATGCCTGCACGGAATTCCCATTGTTTGTGTATGATTTGACTTGGTTTTCACCCCCATTGACTCATTCCTTGATGAAGCCTACCTGGTCCATTACTCCGCAAGGCAAAAGCGGCTTGCATCTGTCTTTTAGTGGCGACTGGTGTATGGAGCATGCCGGCCTGATGGATGTGGGCGCCATCCTGGCCGAACTGGGGCAGCCATCCGGTACCGGACCGGTGATTCTTGATGGGCAGGGTTTGGGCCGCTGGGATAGTGCATTCATGACGTTTCTTCTCGATCTGAGGCAAGGCTGCTCTGCGGGTAAGGTCTCTCTGGACGTTAGCCGGATGCCCCCGGGGGTTCGCTCCTTGCTGGATTTGGCGTCGGCGGTACCCGAAAGAGAGGGAGCCAGGCGATCGGCTTCTCGCGTGGTGTGGTTGGCCGAGATAGGTGAGGGTGCACGCAGATTTTGGGAAGACGGCCTGTTTCTGACCCGCTTCCTGGGCGAGGCGACGCTGGCGGGGCTGGCCCTGATAGCGGGCAAGGCCCGTTTCAGGCGGATAGATTTATGGCTGCAAATTCAGGAATGCGGCCCCTCTGCCGTACCCATCGTCACCCTGATTAGCCTGTTGGTGGGTTTGATTCTGGCCTTTGTTGGGGCGGTCCAGCTTGCTATGTTCGGCGCTCAGCTTTACATCGCCGATTTGGTGGCCTTGGGCATGACGCGCGAAATGGGCGCCCTGATGACGGCCATCATCATGGCGGGCCGTTCCGGAGCGGCCTTTGCGGCCCAGATTGGCACCATGAACGTCAATATGGAGATTTCTGCCCTGAGGGTGATGGGGTTCGCACCGATGGAGTTTCTGGTGTTGCCGCGAATGCTGGCGCTGATTCTGGTTATGCCATTTCTCTGTCTTTATTCAGATCTGCTCGGCATCATCGGCGGTGGGCTGGTCAGTATCGCCTTCTTTGATATCCCGGTGACACAATTCATACATCGAACCGCCGAATCGGTTCACTTGACGGATTTCTTTATCGGTGTCTTCAAATGCGCCCTGTTTGGTGTTCTGATTGCCTTGGCCGGCTGCATGCGCGGTTTGCAATGTGGGCGTAGCGCCTCGGCGGTGGGTGATGCGGCGACCTCGGCAGTGGTGACCAGTATCGTCTTTATTGTGGTTGCGGATTCCATTGTCACGCTGGTCTGTGACCGGCTCGGAATATAAGCCTGTTTAGCACTATGACAGAAGCTGTAATCACTGTGGATAATCTGACCATGGCCTATGGCGATTTCCTGATTCAGCGTGACCTCAGTTTCACGGTCAATCGGGGGGACATCTTCGTCGTCATGGGGGGCAGTGGTTGTGGCAAAAGTACGTTGCTCATGCATTTGATCGGATTGCAGACTCCGGCGAAAGGTTCGATTTTCTACGGCCAGCAGGATTTCTGGCGGGCAAATGCAGCGCAGCGGGAACAGATCATGCGACGCATCGGCGTTCTGTTTCAAAGCGGTGCGCTGCTAAGTTCTATGACCTTGGCCGAAAATATTGCCTTGCCGTTGATGGAGTTCACCTCGCTGACATCCAGGCAAATCGCCAAGATAGTTTCCTACAAGCTGGCGCTGGTCGGATTGGCGGGTTTTGAAGACTACTATCCGTCCGAAATCAGCGGGGGCATGCAGAAAAGGGCTGGTTTGGCGAGAGCCATGGCACTCGATCCCGAGATTCTTTTTTTTGATGAACCCTCGGCCGGTTTGGACCCCATCAGCGCCAAGCTGCTCGACGACCTGATCAAGGGCTTGCGTGATAGCCTGGGTGCTACCGTGGTGATGGTTACGCATGAGCTGGCGAGTATCTTTGCGATCGGCACGAATTCGATATTTTTGGATCCGGAGAGTAAAACAGCCATTGCCGCTGGTCCCCCCCAGAAAATTTTGGCTGAATCAAATGATGCGAGGGTCATCCGATTTTTGACCCGCGATGATCCGGGAGCAGTACAACACCCATTGGAGGCAACTTCGTGAGCAAGCCCGTAAATGCCATGGCGATCGGCGGATTTCTGATCGGTGGAATGGCCCTGCTGATCGCGGCGCTTCTGGTGTTTGGCGGCGGTCAGTTCTTCAAGCCAAAAATGCATTGGGTCGTCTATTTTGAGACCTCGTTGAACGGCCTCAATCTCGGGGCACCAGTCAAGGTGCAAGGGGTTCAGGTCGGGATCGTGAAGGAGATCGAGTTGCAGCTGGACCGGAACAGGCAGCGGCTAATGAAGCCGGTAGTGCTGGAAATAGAGCCTTGGCGTCTGGCGTCCCCGGACGGTTCTCCCTTCGAACTATCGCTGATTCCGGGGAGCGAACGTGCTGCCGAACTCAAGAAAATGATTGCTGCCGGGTTGCGTGCGCGTCTCGAAGTGCAAAGCATTTTGACCGGGTTGCTTTATGTCGATCTTGATTTTCATCCGGAACAGCCCGTGCGCCTGACGGGTTTGGATTATAAGAATATGCCTGAAGTGCCCTCCATTACGCCGACAGTGGATGAGGTCAGGGCCACGCTTGAGGATGTGGTTAAAAAAATCAGAAGTATGCCGCTGGATCAGATGGTGGCTGATGTTTCGGCCACTGTCGCAGATATTCGCAAATTGGTGGGCTCTGAAGAGACGCAAAAATCCCAGGCAGCACTGACCAAGGCTTTACAGAACGCAGAAAGTCTGCTGAGCCGGCTTGATAAGCAATTGCCCGGTTTCATTGATCGCATGAATAAAACCATGGGGAGCATCGGGCAGAGCTCGACGGACATCAGTACGACGGCTCAAGCTACGACAGCGGCTGTGCGTGATTTGCAGACCAGCACGGGGCCGGTGATGAAGGCGGCGGAGCAGACGTTATTGAAGGCGACGGATGCACTGGAGTCGACGCAAGTTGCGGCTGGCAATATCGCTGACACCACCGCGAATGATTCAAGCCTTCAAGGGTCGGTGGTGGAATTAACCAAGGCGGCCCAATCGTTGAGAGCGCTGACGGATTATCTTGAGCGTCACCCTGACTCACTTTTGTTTGGAAAGGAAGACTGAGCGAGGCCGTGTCTTAATATCATCAGGCGATGGGTTGACTGGTCGGGGCGAGGGATCGGCATGCTAAGCTGCGGTCGCCTTAACCAGCGAACCCTGTTTGGAATCTGGCGTTTGTGGAGTGAGCAACAGTGAGAAAAGACGTAAATGTGGCTGGTTTCGGCAGGGTGGCCTGCTGGTGGCTGTTAATGGTTGGCCTGAGTGGATTGGGTGGGTGCTTCAGAAGCAGCGTTCCCGACCAGTTTTATATGTTGCGTGCCGCAGATGTTCCCAGTAAATCGGCCTTCTCCGGCGCAGGGCCATCAGTCGGACTTGGCCCCGTTCGGATTCCTGCCTACCTGGATCGCCCACAAATCGTGACCGCCACCTCGGCTCAGGAATACCAGCTCTCCGAGGATCATCGGTGGGCAGAGCGCTTGGATGAGAATATTGCTCGAATTTCGGCGCAGAACCTGTCTGCGCTCATTCCGTCGGATCGTATTCTGATTCATCCTTGGCCGCGCGATCCAAAGCCTGATGTTCAAGTGGCTATTTCGATTCAGGAAATGCATGTCGATCCGCGCGGTGAGGTGCGCATGAGTGCGCTATGGTCACTGCGTCACGGCAAGAGTGACGTGGCTAATCGTAAGTTCAGCTGCCGTCTCCCCGCCTCCACGACGGATTACGCCCAAATGGTTGAGGTGGAGAGTCAGTGTTTGGCCCGCCTGAATCAGGAAATGGCCTCTGCCATCCAGAAGCTGATTTCGCCTGGCTAGCGGGATGGTTTCCAAGGGAGTCTTTGCCATGGTCCCGGCCACCGCCAGAGCGCTCTGGCGGGTTCCCGTACCCAGTTAAGAATCGCCGCCCGGAAAGCTGAGAAGCCTTCGATGTCATTGCTAAGGTTCTTGCCCGGCATCCTTGTGCTGCAAATTTCAACGGCTACCTTGGTCTATGCGCTGATGATGCCCGAGTCGCACGATGCATTATGGATTCCCGTAACGGTGCTGGGTGGCGTCGTCAGTTTGCTTTCGGCACTCTGGTTCGGCTCTATCGCCGAGCATGTCAAGAAAGATGCACTCGCCAGTGCCAAAACCACGCATGCCCGCGAGCGGGAAAATCTGGTGGTGACGGCCGAAATCGATAAGCGGGCGGCGCTTGAAAAGAGTCACCAGCGAATCCTCAGGGAAACGGCCCGTGCTCAATCCCAGGCTTACTGGCGGCTTGGTCTGGGTCTCACCGGATTGCTGGCTCTGGGCGGAATCATGGTGGCCATCGAGTTCATGACCGTCGGGTTATTGATGATGGCGACGGCGGGTGGTGCATTGGGCGGTTACGTCCTGCGCTCCCGTCAGGAGCCAAGGTTGTATGGACGAGGGGATGGGCCGCCCCGATTGCTGACTGCTGCGGATATCAAGATCCTGGACGCGGGTATCAGAGAGAAAACGCTATCGGGCAAATAATCCGGCCTGCGTTGTTGGGGCGCGTATATTGATCGCCGAGGAGCCAATCGCTGATTGCCAGCGGCCTTGAAATTGACCGCCGGTGCTATCATCCTCCGCGCCTGCCGACGTTTGAGAACCCTGGAGAGGTGGAGTGCATTACTCGTCCCGCTCGCTTGAGACCCTCCGGGTTTCATCATGCCGCTGAATTTGCGTGAGTTTACGATCACACTGACATGAAGTTCGTGAAGTACCCCTTGCAACGACTGTCCTCGGTGAAGTCGTCTTTCGAGTGTTCTCCGGGTTCCCCCTTGCCCCAGGGAGTTCATCTCGTCAATGATGGCGTTAATTTCGCCTTATTCAGCCGTCACGCCACGCGCGTCTGGTTGCTCTTGTTCGAGAATGTCGCGGCGGCCCATCCTTTTCAGACAATCGAGCTGGATCCAAGGCATCACAAGACCGGTGATATTTGGCATATCCGCATCCTTGATGCTGGCCGTGGCCTGGTCTATGCCTTGCGGGTGGACGGTCCATTCCAGCCGGAGCGTGGCCATCGGTTTGATGCCGCAAAAACACTCATCGATCCCTGCGCTACCGCACTGACCAGCCCGCAAAAACTTGATTTCGGCGCAATCTGTCAGTCCTTGACTCCGGGTGATGTCGCCTGCCCTGATGCGCCCGCGATCGTCAAATGTCTGGTCACCGACAATGGCTTTGATTGGGAGGATGATCGCCCGCTCTACCACCCGTGGTCGGATTTGGTGATTTACGAAGCCCATGTGCGGGGTCTGACTATCTCCCCATCCTCCGGATCAAAGTCTCCAGGCACTTTTTTGGGAGTGATTGACAAGATCCCTTATCTCAAGGAACTCGGCATCAATGCCATCGAGTTCATGCCCCTGCAGGAGTTTAATCCCGGCGAAATTACCGCTTGCAACCCTGCCACCGGAGAACGGCTGACCAATTACTGGGGCTACAACACGATTGCGTTCTTTGCGCCGTATGAAGGATATGGCTCACGGCTCTATCCGGGTTGTCAGATCGATGAGTTCAAGACCATGGTCAAGGCCTTGCACAAGGCGGGTATCGAGGTGCTTCTGGATGTTGTTTTCAATCATACGGCCGAAGGTAATGAAACCGGCCCAACGCTCAGTTTCCGTGGTCTCGACAACAGCATCTTCTACATTCTTGAGGACGACAAACGCTACTACAAGAACTATTCCGGTTGCGGCAACACGCTGAACTGCAATCACCCGGTGGTACGCAACTTCATTTTGGAGTGTCTGCGTTACTGGGTTGTGGAGATGCACGTGGATGGATTCCGGTTTGATCTGGCCTCCATCCTCGGTCGTGATCGTGACGGGAGTCTCGTGCCGAATCCGCCGTTACTGGAGCAGATCGCCGAGGATCCGATTCTGCGGGACGTGAAGCTGATTGCCGAGGCCTGGGATGCGGGTGGCGCTTACCTGGTTGGGCGGTTTCCCGGCGAGCGCTGGTCCGAATGGAACGGCCTTTACCGTGATGACATACGCCGCTTCTGGCATGGCGATGCAGGCATGGCCGGGGCTTTTGCCAGCCGGTTGTGCGGCAGTGCCGACATTTATGAACATAGTGGCAAGGCACCCGTAAACAGTATCAACTTTGTGACCTGTCATGATGGTTTTACGCTGGCTGATTTGGTCAGTTACGAAAAAAAGCATAATTTGGCTAATGGTGAAGATAACCGTGATGGGGCCAACGACAACTACAGTTGCAACCACGGGTGTGAGGGGGAGACAGCTGATCCGGCTATCCGGCGATTAAGAGAGCGCCAGATGAAAAACATGCTGGCTACCTTATTTTTGTCCCGTGGGGTTCCGATGCTGCTGGGTGGTGATGAATTCTGCCGGACCCAGCGCGGCAACAATAACGCCTACTGCCAGGATAATGAAATCTCCTGGATTGACTGGTCACTGACAGAAAAAAATGCAGCTTTTTTGCGCTTTGTACGGGCGTTGATTGCCCTCAGAAAGCGGTTGCCAGTACTCTCCGTCGAGCGCTTTTACCAGTCCGATGAAATTGGCTGGTTCAATACGCAGGGCCACGAGCCAGACTGGCACCAGGAACGGGCCGTTGGCTGTCACATCCATCCTGGCCGGGGCGAACCGGAACTCTGCCTGCTTGCCAACGCCACCGCCGAACGGGTTCTGTTTCGACCGCCGGAGGCACCGCATGGCCGCTGCTGGGAGCGCTTGCTGGATACCGGCGCTGCAGAGCCGTTCGATGTCTGTGAACCAGGCCAGGGTGTGCGGATCAGGCCAGGTGATCCGGTCATCATGCTGGATCGCAGCTTCGTTTTGCTGCTGGCCCATTGATCGATTGTGGCCTCTTTAGCGATAAGCATTCGCCAGAGATCGCGTGTTCGCTTTTTTCTGGTTGTGGCCGCCTGCCTGACCGCCTCCGGCTGCGAGCTGATCGGCCCTGACTTTCAGAAACCGGATAGTGACCTCGAAACCGGGTGGCTGGACCGGAAAGATCCTCGGCTCAGTTCCCGGGCCGGGGACTACCGTGCCTGGTGGAAGACTTTTGATGACCCGGTGCTGGATCGCCTGATCCAGGTAGCCTATCGGCAGAATCTCTCCCTGCGGGAAGCGGGTTTGCGGATTCTGGAAGCGCGTGCGCAGTTAGGTATTGCCGTCGGTGATTTCTACCCGCAAAAACAGCACCTGACGGGTTTTACCGACTATCTGCATTTGCCGGCCGGGGCGCCCAGTGAGCGCTTGCCCGACCAGACCGGAAATCTCGCGCCGTTCTGGTGGAGCCGTCTAGGGGTTGGAGCCAGTTGGGAGCTGGATATCTGGGGGAAGTTTCGCCGCGCCATTGAAGCGGCAGACGCGCAGATGCTAGCGACCATTGCCGCCTACGATACGGCGATCGTTACGCTCACCGCAGATGTTGCGACGACCTATATCCGTCTCCGGACACTTGAAAAGAAGCTGGATATTGCCAGGAACAACGTCCAGGCCCAGTTGAGTAATTTGCGGATTGCGGAAGCTAAATTCTACGGTGGTAGCTCCTCGCGGCGGGATGTCGAGCAGGCAAGGACCGTTTTGGGTGGAACCCAGGCTTCCATTCCCGCGCTGGATTCCCTGCTGCGTCAGACAAAAAATGCGCTCAGCCTGCTGCTGGGGCAACCGCCTGGTGACCTTGAAAAACCGTTGGGATCCGGGCAGCGCTATGCGCAAATTCCGGCACCCCCGGTTCAGGTGGCCACAGGTATTCCACTGGACCTGCTGCGCCGGAGGCCGGATATCCGTGAGGCCGAATATCAGGCACAGATGCAGTCAGCCCAAATCGGGATTGTCAAAGCCCAGCTTTACCCCGCGCTTTCCCTGAGCGGTAGTTTTTCTTTCGTTTCCTCCACCGCGAACGGCATGAGCCTGGGTGACATGTTTCAGTGGGGTAATCAGTTCTATCGTTTCGGTCCCGCCGTGCAGTGGAATATCTTCAACTATGGCCAGATCACCAATCAGGTGCGCGCCAATGATGCCCTCTTCCAGGCCACGCTGGTCAGTTACCAAAATACGGTGCTGAAGGCACAAAAAGAAGTGGAAGATGGGTTGATCGCCTTCCTGAAAGCCCAGGATTCGGCGGAGTATCTGGCGCAGAGTACGGCGGCAGCGAAGCGTTCCCTGGAGCTTGCCACACTTCAGTACAGGGAAGGCATCGCGGATTTCACCACCGTGCTGACGGCGGAACAGTCGCTGCTTTCTCAGCAGGACAATTTTGCTTCTGCCCTGGGTGACATTGCGACGGGTTTGGTCAGCGTGTACCGCGGGCTGGGTGGGGGTTGGCAGATCCGTGAAGGACAGGAGTTCATCCCCGAACCCATCAAGATCGCCATGGCCAAACGGACCGACTGGGGTGATCTGCTGTCACCGATGCCCGTACCCGAGGGGCCGGCTAAAGGCACTGTCCGAATGCCGGACTGGTAAATAACCGTATGAGCTACTTTTCATGGCCGTGATGGATCTTCCAAGTATTCAGCTGAAGGGGCTGCATCGTTACCTTTTGCAGGGGCTGGGCACGATCAGTGTTCTGGCCGGACTTTGTTTTTCTGGCTGCGATGCGCCTAACACCTATCAGGCTCCACCACCACCGGAGGTGACGGTCAGCCACCCTCGCCAAGGTATGGTGACGCGCTATCTCGAATTTACCGGAAACACGCAGGCCTTATATACCGTACAACTGAGGGCGCGAGTCGAGGGTTTTCTCGAAAAAGTGCTCTTCAAGGAAGGTGATATCGTCCAGGAGGGGCAGGTGTTATTTGTTATTCAGCAAAATACCTACGAGTCCAAGCTTAAGGAGGCCGAGGCAAAATTGCTGGCGGCAAAAGCCCGTTTTCTGCATTCAGAAACCGAATTCAAGCGCTTCACAGGCCTGTTACAGCAGGATGCGGCAGCCCAGACCGATGTCGATCGCTGGCATTACGAGCGCGACGCCACTCAGGCCGACGTGATGTCGGCGGAAGCTCAAGTTGAATTGGCGAAACTCAACCTTGGGTACACGACGGTCAAGGCGCCGTTCCAGGGTCGCGTCAGCCGGCGATACAAGGATCCTGGCAATGTTGTCGGCGCCGGCGAGGAAACGGTGCTGGCCGACATCAACAAAATTGACCCCATTTACGTCTATTTCACGATCAGTGAGCAGGATCTCCTGCGCATCCGCCGGGAAAACCCGGAGGTTACCTCGCGCACGGCGCGGCCAAATCTGCCGGTCGGGGTGGGTTTCGCTAACGAGGCCGGCTTTCCCCATCGTGCGGTGCTGGACTATGCCGACATTCAGGTCGACAGCACCAGCGGTACTTTGCAGTTACGTGCGACCTTACCCAACGCCGATTACCGAATTCTTCCGGGTTTGTTTGCACGTGTTCGAGGGGAGCGGAGTGAGCCGCAGACCAGTCTTTTGTTGCCGGAAGAGTCTATCGGCTATGACCAGGGTGGCGCTTATGTACTGGTGGTCGACAGGCAGGACATGGTGTCTCGTCGCGGCATCACGCTGGGACCCCAGGTTGACCGGGAATATGCCATTGATGCAGGCCTTTCGGCAGACGACAACGTTATCGTAAATGGCCAGATGAGGGCCATTCCCGGGCATAAGGTCAGGGTGATCCCGGTTCGGTCAGGGACGCCATGATTTCAAAATTCTTTATTGAACGGCCCATTTTCGCCAATGTTATTGCGATTGTTACCATCATTCTTGGTCTGGTCAGCTTGCTGAACCTCCCGATCGCTCAATACCCCAATATTGTTCCGCCGACCATCCAGGTGGTAACCCGTTATCCCGGGGCCAGCGCCGAGATTATTGCCAAGACCGTCGGTATCCCTATCGAGCAGGGGGTTAACGGTGTCGAGAATTCGCTGTACATGTCTTCGACCAGCGGGTCGGACGGTACCTATATGCTCACCATCACGTTTCAAGTGGGCACGGACCTGAATGCCGCGCTGAGTTTGGTGCAAAATCTCGTCAACGGCCAGCTGGCGCAGTTACCGGATGTGGTCCAGAAACAGGGTATCAATATCCGCAAGGTGTCTACCAATATCCTGCAGGCGGTCAGTCTCTATGCCGAGGATGACCGCTATGACGAAACCTTTCTCTCCAACTATGCCCTGATCAATTTGCAGTATCCCCTGGGTCGTATTCCAGGCGTGGGTCAGGTCAAGGTGCTTGGGGCAGGCTCCTACAGCATGCGTATCTGGCTGAATCCGGAAAGACTCAAGTATTTTGGCCTCACCACGGTGGATGTGGCCGACGCTGTCAGACAGCAGAATACTCAGGTAGTGGCTGGTCAGCTGGGTGGGCCTCCGGTACCCGATGACCAGTCTTTCCAGTTAACCGTCAACGCGCTGGGCCGTCTGGATGATGTCGATGAATTCGAGAACATCATTATCAAGACGGTACCGCCCAAGGCTGGGCAGGCTGCGCAAATCATCAGGATCAAAGACATTGCCCGAGTGGAGTTGAGCCAGCAGTCCTATAGCAACTTTGCCGGGTTGTCGGGGCACAAGGCCGCGCAGATTCTGGTCTATGCGCTACCGGGGGCCAATGCCATCGACGTAGCCAAGCAGGTGCGCAAGGAAGTCGAGACGCGCAGTCATGACTTTCCCGAAGGGCTGACCTATGCCATTCGCTATGACACGACCGATTTCATTCAGCAGTCCATCGATGCCGTGTATGAAACGCTGTATGAGGCAGGGTTTCTGGTATTGGCCGTGGTGATGATATTCCTGCAGAACTGGCGTGCGACCCTGGTACCCGCCACTACCGTACCCGTGACCATCATCGGTGCCTTCGCGGCAATGGCCATGCTCGGTTTCTCCATCAACCTGATGACTCTGTTCGCATTGATTCTGGCCATCGGTATTGTCGTGGATGATGCCATTGTCATTGTCGAAAATGCTTCGCATCATATCGAGCGCGGGTTGACGCCCAAGGATGCCGCCATCAAGGCCATGAGTCAGATGACGGGTCCTGTGATTGGAATTACCCTGGTGCTGTCAGCCGTATTTCTTCCGGCAGCTTTTCTACCGGGTATTACCGGACAGCTTTTTCGCCAGTTCGCGCTCGTGATTGCCGCCACCGCCATCATCAGCGCCATTAATGCCTTGACGCTCAAGCCGGCTCAATGCGCGCTCTATCTCAAGCCACGGCCGGCGGATTATCGGCCGAATGTTTTTTACCGTGGGTTCAACCGGGTTTATGGCCGCATTGAAGCGGGCTATACCTCCCTGGTGCGCTGGATGGTTGAGCGGACCTTCCCGATGACGCTGGTTTTTGTCACGATCATTGTTGCGGGAGGCTGGCTTTTTGCGCATCACCAGACGGGATTTCTACCTATTGAAGATCAAGGTTACGCGATCGTGGTGGGCAAGCTGCCTGAGGGGGCATCACAACCCCGGGTTCGCGCCACGGTAAAGCAAGTTGAGGCAGTATTGAAAGAGACGCCAGGCATTGCGTACTGGGTCACGATAGGCGGATTTTCAATGCTGGATGCCGCAAATCTTGCCAATGCCTTCAGTCTTTTCGCCATTTACGAACCGTGGGACAAACGGGGTGCTGGCTTGGACCAGAAGTCGATTCTGGGCGATCTTAAAAGACGACTGGAAGGGATTCAGGAAGCCCGCGTTATGGCGGTTACGCCGCCGCCCATTGCCGGTCTGGGTCAAGCGGGCGGATTGCAGATGATGGTTGAGGATCGCCGCAGCCTCGGCTTGCCGGAGTTGCAGCAAACGGTACTCGAATTGCAGCGGGTGGGGGCAACGCAGAGCGGCCTGGCTTTTCTTGGCACGACCTTTAGTGCCCAGAGTCCACAGCTTTTTCTGGATATCGACCGTATCAAGGCGCAAACCCTATCCGTTCCAATGGATAACGTTTTCGGGACGCTACAGGCTTTCCTGGGGTCTTCTTATGTGAACCTGTTCACCAAATTTGATCAGTCTTTTCAGGTCTATGTTCAGGCAGATGCTCCATTCAGACAGAAGATGGACGACATCAAAAACCTGAATGTCCGCAATTCAAAATCGGATATGGTGCCCTTGGGGGCCTTGATGAATGTGGAGCGGCGAGTGGGGTCCGAGCTGGTAACCCGCTACAACCTTTACCCGGCCGCATCGGTGTTTGGCGCACCCGCTCCGGGATTTAGTGGTGGTGATGCCATCCATCTCATGGAGGAAATCGCGCACAACGTGCTGCCGCAGGGCCTGTCGATAGATTGGACCGCGACGGCGTATCAGCAAAAACTGCTGGGCAACACGGCCTACTATGTTTACGGCTTGTCGCTATTGCTGGTTTTTCTGGTTCTGGCGGCGCAGTACGAAAGCTGGTTAAGTCCCATGGCCGTGATCATGGTCGTGCCCATGGCTTTGGTGGGTGTCATTCTGGCGCAGATTGCCCGTCACTTTGATAACAATCTGTACACGCAAGTGGGGCTGGTACTGATGATCGCGTTGGCGAGCAAAAATGCGATTCTGGTGGTGGAATTTGCCCGGGAGTTACGAGAGGAGGGTATGTCGATCACCGAGGCCGCTATTGAGGCAACCCGCCAGCGGTTTCGCCCTATCGTCATGACTTCCTTCGCTTTCATTCTTGGTGTAATCCCGCTGCTCAAAGCGGAAGGGGCTGGAGCCGCCAGCCAGCAGGCCATTGGAACCGTGGTGTTCGGCGGCATGCTGGCTTCAACCTTGTTGGCGATTCCTTTCGTCCCGGTTTTTTATGTAATCACTCAGCGATGGAGTGAACGGCGGCGGTCAACTCGGCACCCATAATCAAGGGGTGATGGTTTGGGAGGCGGAATAGTTGTTGCCGAGGTTGTCTTTGATTTCCGATTTCAATTCCCCGGCTTTGCTGGGTACAAAGTAGAAACGGAAGTTCGGGTCGGCGCTGATGGCGATGTCGGTCTTGGCGGTCAGTACGGGTTTGCCCTCAAACGTGACCTTGACCTCGGTGACATAGTGAGCCGGCAGCACTATGCGGCTAATCTGATCCATCTGCATGCCGGTAATATTGGGGTGGCTAATGAGTAACTGGACCGGGTTGGGCTGGTTCAGGCTCGCCTTGTCTCCATCCAGCTTGAATTTCATCTTGCCCATTCTCGCCCTGGCCGCTTCGAGGTCGGTGCCGACAGGCGCGGAGCAGCCGCCGCTCGCTTTCACAAATGCTTTCGCCATATGCAGCCTGCCGTCGCTGGTTTCGGCAATGGCTCGGACATAAGTGTAGGCATTGAAGCGCATGCGGGTGGCGATCTCGGCCTTGCCACTCTCCGGAGTGAAGTCGAAAGATGCCGAAAAAGGAACCGGGTTGTTGTCGATGACGACGGTAATGTTCTTGATGTAATGCTCTGCTGTCTGCGGGAATCGGCTGGTGATCTGTAGGGGGACCAGTCCAGGATCTTCCGCCCGGTAGGGTGCCGTGATTTCGATGGTCTGCTGGTCTTCCTCGATGGTCCGTCCGGCAAACAGTTTTTCCTTGAGCGTGCTGTTCCAGGCCGTCTCGTCCTCTCCCTCGGCTCGAAGGGCCGGCGAAGCCAGTAGTAATCCGGCGATGGATATTAAGACCCAGGATGCTTTGGTTATGTGGTTCATGCTGAAGTTCCTTGTGAAGTAAGAGGATGGTTGCCGTCGGATAGCGGCGGGAGGCTTAATCGTCTTCCCATTCCAGTTCGGCAAACGCGGTTGCTATGTTGCGTTTGTGGAAGTCGTCAAACAGCCGCCAGTCAGGCCGTGTCGATTGGCCGATCTCTTCCATGGCCTGCTCGATGGTTTTGCCGGATTGGATGGCGGAGCGTATCTCGGTTTGCAGCTGTTTCAGGTAGTTCTCCTCGCCAGTGAGGGCGAGCGGCCAGGCGGCAACCACCGGTCCATGACCAGGTATCACGCGATCGGCCTGAACCGATCGCAGTTTGCCGATTTCCTGGAGCCAGCCATTCAGGCTGCCATCTACTACTGGAATATGCCCCATGAACAGCAGGTCGCCAAGCCACAAGGTGCCCGTTTGGGTGTCCAGAATGCTCAGGTCATTATCGGTGTGTGCCGTGGGGTGGGCGGTCAGTCGCAATGTTCTCCCGCCGAGGTCCAGGTCAAGTGTGTCTTTGACGGGTTGATCGGGTGGCACGAAATGTTCGGCGGACAGGGTGAATCCCAGTTCGCTACGGGCCTTTTCCCGGTAAAACGGTGCCCGTAGCGCCATAGCCTGCCCTAGTTTGTGATGGCCGATGAAACTGACTCCTGCGGCCTTGAATGCGAGGTTGCCATAGATGTGATCGGGGTGGACGTGCGTATTGATGACATAGCAAATCGGGGTATGGGTTACCGCCCCAATCTGGTGTTTTAGGGCTAACCCCTGTTCCGGGCTTCCCCCACTGTCTATGACGGCCACACAACGCTCGCCGACGATGAATCCGATATTGGCGATCTCGCCCCGGTTGTGCTCGTCGGGCAATTGGTGGACGCCCTGATGGACATAGACGCCGGGCGCCACTTCTTGAATGCTGATTGTTTCCGCGTGGCTGGCTATGGCCAGGCATAGCAGGAGAGCGGAGGCCGTGAGCCGCAGTCGGGGTTGATTCGGTTTCATGGAGGGACTTAGCCTGATTGAGCGAGCTTATCCTTTCGGTTGGCGAAGGATGCTTTTCGGCACCTTGCAGGTCACGGCATAGGGGCCGTTGTAGGTCGAGCGCTCGTCCCAGTAACCAAGTAGCGAGGGGCGCCCGATTCGGCAGTCCAGAACGAAGGTGGCCAGCGCGTAGGCTTTGCCCAGCGGGATGCCCAGCACATCGCGCATCTTGTTGATTGCCTCCCAGGCTGCCGTTTTCATGGCGTACATCAGGTCGGTCTGACTCCAAGCATAAGACACCCAGTACCTGGCCGTGTCTTGTTTCGGTATATCCATTGCCCTGGGTGCCTGTGTGCTCTTGGGCGTCATGCAGTAGGTGCCCAGCACCTCGTCTACGACTTCAGAAATCGGGCAATCCCAGTATTTCAGCATGAGCCGGGTGGCTTCGGGCGCAGATACACGGCGTTTTTGTTCGAGGAAGCGGACGGTTTCCTGCATCAGGTTGGTCATGGCCTGGTTCAGGTTCATGTCATACCCGACCGTAATCCAGTTTCGTTTGGTTTCGATGATAGGCCACACACCAAATTCAGGATGATCCTGGCGGTGTAGCACGTCGATCGTTACATTGAGTTCCGGATAAGCTGTTTCCAGCGCATCCAGATCGATTTCGCCGTTGCCTTGGGCGGCATGGGAGTCGCCGGTCCAGATTAGCGCACCTGCCTTGAACACCGGCAAGTAAGTGGTTGAGCCGACCGTCATTTCAGGAATATCCAGGTTACCACCCCATTGGCCAGGTTGTTTGGTATCGCAACCTTTCATGCTGAGCAAAAAGCCAGGAATCGGCACGCACCAACCCGATTTTGGGGGTGGCTCGCTAGAGAAATCAGGTGAACCGGTCTGGCTGGCGTTTGGAAGGTAGAACGGCAGCAAAATGTCCTCTTCCGATCGTGCCACTGCCAGTACGCCAGGGAAGGGCTTCAATGGGACGAAGATATTTGGGGCGAACTGCATTTCCATCTTTTCGTTATCAAGATAGTAGGTGTCGATGAAATGTGTTCGGGGGTTGGGATAGACCGGCGGATTAAGCTCCTGGCCATATTCGGGGAACAGTCCGGCAGAATCTGCGCTGTTATTGGTGGCGTAGCTGCGCATGCGGATTTTGTTGATGTGTACGGCGACAAAGTCGACTGGCTGGTTAAACGCATCTGGGCCACTGGCTCCGTTGACATAGATCGATCCCGTCATCGTATGTGGACCACGACCTATGATGGCATTGTTGATGTATTCCAGCTGGTCAATAGAAATGCCGGGCACAACCTGCCCCCCGCCGGCAACCTCCGTTTCAATCGCGACCGTGTCCCCTGGGTTGATGGTTAGTGCGGGCGGCTTGCTCGCATCAAAGTATCCCCACGTTGTCGTCGCCGGCGATACCGGCAAAATCCAGAAACGCTTCAGGCCTGATGCCTTTATCTCAACCTCCATATTGGATTGGAGGAGAGGCCCGGCGAAGTGTATATCGGGATAACGAATGGGCGCCGGTTGCCTGTAACACGGTGGCTTCCCCGGTGCTTGCGGTTCATTTGGGTTGTAGTTCCCGCATTCTGGATAGGGCGCGTACAGGGGGAGACCATCATTCGCAATGGTGTCTTCGGCATGCAGTCCAGCCGAAAACGACCCTAACGAAGCAAGGGTGATGCATGCCAGCATCAATCGAGGCTGGATTTCCGGCTTGTTCATGGTGCGGGCCTGCTTTGAAGTGAGGTGGTCAGGGTTAATTGGTGTCTTTCGTCGCTGACGCTTGGCTCAGTGACAAAGAGCGGAGTCTTTCCTGTCAGGGGATCAGCACTTGTCACGTGAGTGCAGAGTCCCGCTGGCGGGGCTTTTTTACGCGCATCGTGAGAGCTGGTCAAACCAGGGTCTGGACCAACATCTGTCTTATCAAAACTGAATTGGATAATCTGGCTTCGTCCGTCTAGCATCTCTGGCGCTTGATGCTGGGAGTGCCTAATCCGGGTATTCAACATCAAAACTACTGGAGGCATTATGAAAATCACTGCGCCGTTTACGCTAGGGCAGTCTGTTCGAAAATGTCGGGGTTATGCCACGACCTATCCAAAGATATTTCATCAAGTCCTATTGCTGGGCGTCCTCTCTCTCTTCGGCCTGCTTGATCCCCCTCTGTGGGCGCATGGCCTGATTCAGGATCCGCCGGCCCGTAACTGGTTCTGCGGGGCGTTGACCAAGCCTGACCAAGTCGTTAACGGGACAGCGGTCTACCCGGTCTGTGGTAACGCCTTCAATGCGCCGGGCATGGATGCAAATGCCGGCTACAACTTCATGAGCGTGCTCACGCATACCCAAGGTTATGGGAGTCTAGGTGCACGGGCCAACGTTTGTGGCTATAACTCAGAAACCTGGAAAGGCGGCCCGACGGTCTGGGATCAGCCCATAGATTGGCCGACCAATCGGATGGCCTCGGGGCCAAAAACGTTCACCTGGAATATTGCCTGGGGTCCACATTTTTCGGACACACAGGAATTTCGTTACTGGATTACCAAGCCCGGCTTCATCTATCAGGTCGGCAAGCCCCTGTCTTTCGCCGACTTTGAGTCTCAGCCGTTCTGTGCGCTGACCTACAGCGATGCCACTCCAGCGGCTAACCCAGCAGTCATCCCGGATCCTGCCAATGCTACGTTTAAAACGCGCTGCACACTACCGGACCGCAGCGGTAGACATGTGATTTATGCCGAGTGGGGACGTAATTACTACACTTACGAACGCTTCCACAGTTGTGTGGATGCGCTCTTCGATGGCGTCTCCCCAGCATCTCCTGTGAATGCCCTGATCTCCACCATCCCCACCGTGGCTGAGCTTGTCGGTAATGGCAGCATGCGTCTTGATGCTGGTCAGTCCTTGGGTAACGGGCTGCGTTATCAGTGGTCGATCGAATCACCACAGTCGGCGGTTTACCGCTTGGACCATGCCAGCGAGGTGGTTGCCACACTGCATTATGCTGACCCCCCAGCGGCGGGCAGCGTCAAGCTCAGGCTTACCGTCACTGACGGTGTTACTACGGCTAGCGACATTCTGACGTTGACGCACAAGCCAGCTGGCGGTTCTGCTTGGTCGGATCTTGGACTGTTGTCGGCGCTGGCACAGCCCCTGAACGTGGGTGATGCGCTTGCCTTGCGGACAGTCACCCAATCGGGGCTTGATACGCTCTGGCCTACACAGCCAGTGACTGTCCGGTCTGTCGGCGATTGGCCACTGCAACTGGCGCAGGCTATCAACAGCCAGAATGGCCCCGTGCGTATTGGTGTACTGAATCTCCAGGGAGAGATATTGCCCGGTGAGGACGTGGCCGCCAGCCGGGTGTACGCCACAAGCGGTACTGGAATCGTCAGTGCCTTTCTTAAAGTAATCCCGGCTTCCAGTCCGGTTCCAGGTGCCAATGTCAGTTCGGTCATTGCCAGTGCGAGCCCCTGGTATCACGAGGCGCAGATCCGGATTAGCCATGCGCAGCCCATTACCGCACTGAGTGTGAAAATTACCCTGAAAAAGACCGCCGGTTGGAGTTTGAATGGCCTGTACAATACGGTAGGTGGTCAGATTAGGCAGACCAAAGCCAGCACCGCTTCGGCGCTGGTTTATCAGTTTGACCTGTTGCCCGCGCAGACACTGAATCCGGGGCAGGCTCGCATATTCGCCGCACAGGCGAATGGCAGTGGTAAGGTTCGCCCCGTTGCGGGGGATGACTACAGCGTTACCTACACCATGGGTGGCGTTACCCGCACAATTCGGGGGCGTTTCTGATCTAGTGCTGTGCTTGGCCCGGCAACGTGGTGTCTGTTGCCGGGCCAAGTGAGCCGCGATATTGGCACGATAGGAGCCCTATGATTAACCTGCGCAGCATTGATCTGAATCTGCTTACGGTATTCGAGGTGGTCTACGAGGAGCGGAGTCAGGTGCGCGCCTCCGAACGCCTGTGTATGACGCAGCCTGCGGTTAGCCATGCGCTGGGGCGGTTGCGTTATATCGCGAATGACCGGTTGTTTGAGGGGCGAACCAAAGGATTGATTGCGACAGCCAGGGCGGATGAGTTGTATGTCGAGATCCATGAGGCGCTTAACAGAATCCGGCATCAGTTTTCCGAGTCGTCGGTATTTGATCCCCTTACCACGTATCGAACTTTCTCGTTGTCCGTTTCATTCAGTGGTGGGGGAATATTTGCACCCCGGCTGTATGAGTGCTTTCAGGCGCAGGCGCCGAATGCCCAGCTAATCTTCCGTACCATTGATCCCTCATCGCAAATTCCTAATCTGCTCCGGGAACATCAGCTCGATCTCGCCTTGCATAACGACTGTTTCGATGATCCCCAACTAGAGCAGATGGTCCTCATCGAGGATGGTCTGGTGATCATGGCCAGGGCGGATCATCCGCGTATCCGTAAGGCACCTACACAGAAAGACTGTCTGGGTGAGAAGTTTGTGGCAGCCTATAAGCTGCTGCAAAGCTCCCGCGATGTCGCCTTGAATACTTTCATGGCCGAGGTGAGGGAGCGAACGGTCATGGAGGTCGCTAATACGCTGGTCGTGGCCAATACAGTTCGGCAGACCGATTTGCTGGCCATCACCAATCGCCAGATGGCCTTGGTCTGCCGCCAGATGCTTGATATCGAATTTTATCCGCTACCCGTTGCTCAGCCCGCATTCAGGCTTTATCTGATTTGGCACAAGGCTTATAGCGACGACCCCGGCCACTCTTGGCTGCGGGAGCAAATGAAACGCCTGGTAGATGAGGGATAGCCGCTCATTAGCCGCGTTTAACTGGATGTATTGCCAGCTGGCGTCGGAGTGATCTTCATGATGCACTGTCTGTGGGGCGCTTGGACGGATCATTGCGGGCTTACTTGGCGGGGCAGGATTGTGGTCGTTGACTTTTGAAGTGAAATCCTTCAAGTTACGCTCCCAAACGGGCGTCTTCGGGAGATTTTCCCGTTTTTTGTATGAAATCACCTGCTGAAAAAAAACTGCGGCTCGTTAAGCTGTAGGTGTGAATAAGCGTTTGCAAGCGTATTTTTGCCTTATATCTGAGGAGGATAAACGATGAAAAACTCTTTGAAGAGTTTGTTGCTTTCTGCGGCTGTGGCGACCGCCCTGGCAGCACCGGGCGTCAGTTTCGCTAACGCCGAAATTGAGAAGCTGTCCCATGACCCAGCTAACTGGGCGACGTGGGGTGGTGATTACTTCGGTACTCGTTTCAGCACGTTGACTCAAATCAACAAGGACAACGCCAAGAACATCCAGCCAATCTGGACGTTCTCCACCGGCGCTCTGCGTGGACACGAGGGCGGACCTCTGGTCGTGAATGGGTTGATCTATATTCATACCGGATTCCCACACAAAATCTACGCGCTTGACCAGAACACCCACAGCGTGGTCTGGGAATACGACTATGCGCCCGACAAGGGTACCGACCCGGCTCAGGTTATCGGCGTCATGTGTTGCGACGTCGTCAATCGTGGCTTGGGCTATGGCGATGGGAAAGTATTCCTGGCGCAGGGTGATGCAACCCTGATCGCGCTCGACGCCAAAACCGGCAAGCTGGTTTGGAAAGTAAAGAATGGTGATCCCAAAGCAGGCATGACCAATACTGCCGCACCGCTTATCGTCAAGGACAAGGTTCTTGTCGGTATTTCGGGCGGTGAATTTGGTGTGCGCGGCTTCATGGCGGCTTACAACATCAAGGACGGCTCACTGGCATGGAAGACCTACAGCATGGGTCCCGATGCCGATATGAAGATTGATCCTGAAAAGACCATGACCTGGACCGATGGCAAGATGGCTCCAGTCGGCAAGGATTCTTCTCTGAAGACCTGGCAGGGTGATCAATGGAAGATCGGTGGTGGTACCACTTGGGGTTGGACCAGTTATGACGCTGAAGCTAACCTGATCTATTACGGCTCAGGCAACCCTTCAACCTGGAACCCGGTTCAGCGTCCAGGCGACAACAAGTGGTCCATGACCATTTGGGCGCGTGATGCGGACACC
>SXQV01000202.1 GCA_005792805.1 Methylococcaceae bacterium
GGAGGTGGGGTATCGGTTTGCGGGATGGTCGGGTGCCTGTCAGGGGGGCGAGCCGGTGTGTACCGTGACGGTGGATGATGACCTGTCCTTGGGTGCCCGCTTTGTGAAAACGGCGGCGGTGGCTTTGACCGTGGAGGGCCAAGGGACGGTGACGCCGAGTGAGGGGGCGGCGTGTCCGGCATCGTGCGAGTGGCATCCGGATGCGGGCGCTGAATGGTCTTTGATGGCGGTGCCGGCGGCCGGCTGGCGGTTTGCTGGCTGGGCGGGAGCCTGCCGGGATGGCGAGCCCCGCTGTGCGTTGACGATGACGGCGGATCAGACGGTGACGGCGCGCTTTGTGCCGGTATTTGCACTGACGGTGGAGACGGTGGTGGGCGGCCAGGTAATGGGGTTGACGGGAGATACCCCGTGTACGGCGACTTGCGTGCAACCGCTGGACGGCGGATCTGTCTTGAAGCTGCAGGCCGTGGCCGAGTCGCCGCATCGCTTTGCCGGCTGGGAGGGTGGCTGTAGCGGTGTGGATCCTTTGTGTGAGGTGACGCTGGATGCCGAGAAGACGGTGAAGGCGCGGTTTGTCCCAACCGTGCAGCTGACCCTGCAAAAAACGGGTGAGGGAGTGGTGCGCAGTGAAGCGGGCTCACTGGTGTGTGGGGACGTTTGTAGCGGACGGGTGGATGTGGGGGCCGAGCAGGTATTGCAGGCGGAGGCAGCGGCGGGCTGGCGGTTTACGGGGTGGAGCGGTTCCCCGTGTGAGGGGCAGGCCGCCACGTGCCGGGTTACACCTGCGGCGGATGGGGCGGTGACGGCGACGTTTGTGCGGACCCATGGGGTACAGAGCGCGGCGAGTGAGTGGGGGGATGTATGGGGTGTGAGTGTATCCGGGGCAAGCCCGGCCCTTGGTCCGTGGACTATTGATGAGGGGGCGGTGCTGCTATTGACGCCGGTGGCGAAGGCGGGGGCGCGCTTTGACCATTGGGTGGTGGGTTGCGTGGGGACCGGGCTGTGCCCGTTGATGGTGACGCAGGACCAGGCCGTTTCGGCGGCTTTCAGGCTTTTGCCGGCTTATCCCTTGCGGTTAACGGTTCGCGGTCAGGGCCAGGTGAACAGTGAACCGGCAGGTGTGGCGTGCGGGCAGGGGCCGACGGCAGGGTCCTGCCGTGGCGAGTTCTCCGATGTGACCTTGCGGGCGGTGCCGGCGGCGGGCTTTGTGTTTCGGGGCTGGGCGGGGTGTGCTGCGGCGTCTCATCCGGTGTGTACCACGACTTTGAATCGGGCATCCGCTATCACGGCCGAATTTGTGCAGGTGCCCCGGCATGAGATGAAGGTGACGGTGACTGGCCCGGGGGCAGTGCAGGGCTTGGTGAAGGGGCAAGCTTGCGTGAAGGCTGGCCGCGCCTGCCGCACGATGGTTGTGCAGGGCGGTGAGGTGGCCTTGACGGCGGTGCCGGAAGACGGGCATTTCTTTGTGGGCTGGAGCGGGGCGTGTGCAGGGAGGGAAGTGACCTGCCGGGTGCCGGTGAGTGGGACGGTTGGAGTGGGGGCGGTGTTTCAGTAGGGGGTTTGGGTGGAGTGGTGCCCTTAGCCAGAGGTCCTTCGCAGGCTTAGGACGACACCTGTTGGTGTGGGGTGGCGGTAGACTGGGGATTTTTGGCCTTGATGAGAAAGGGCTGTAGCCGGCGCGTGGGGAGCTCGGGCTTGATTCGACTCCCCATTTGACGCCGCTCATGGCAGGGCTCATCACGGGACGGACCGATGCGAGGCTGGTGCCGGCATTGGGCTCCGCTCGCGCCGTGGGCGACGCTCCCACGGGGGGTTGTGTCATCCTGATCGACCATGGGGGGAGAAGGATCTCTTGCTATGGGCAGGCAGTGGGCCTTTGCTGTGGGGTTGGGGTGGTGCCGGTAGCCTAAGGTCCTTCGTTTCACTCAGGACGACACGGGTTGGGGGTGCGTGGGAGGCCCGCCCTCGGGCTGATGCGAGGCTGGTGCCGGCATTGGGCTCCGCTCGCGCCGTGGGCGACGCTCCCACGGAGCATTTGTTAATTTGATGTGAACCTTAAATATTGGGGGCTGGTTGAGTGGCGGTAGACCCGAGACTGAGGTCCTTCGCAAGCTCAGGACGACACGTTTTTTAGTGTCATCCTGAGCGACCAACGGGAGGGAAGGATCTCAGGCTACCGGCACGGAGTACAATGCCAGACCTCAGCCCAAACGCCCACGCCATGCACCGCAAGAAACTCCCCATCGGCATCCAGACCTTCCGCAAGATGCGGGAGGATGACTATTACTACGTCGACAAGACAGCCTTGGCCTTGCGGCTGATTGAGGAGGGCTCGCATTTTTTCCTGTCCCGTCCCCGGCGCTTTGGCAAGTCGCTGTTTCTGGATATGCTGGGGGAGCTGTTTGCCGGGAGTGAGGCGCTGTTCCAGGGGCTTTATGCTCATGACCGCTGGGACTGGTCCCTCGCTTACCCGGTCATCCGCGTCAGCTTTGCCGAAGGGGTACTGCATGACCGGGCCACGCTGGATCGGCGTATCCGTGCCATTCTCCGGGAGAATGCGGATAACCTGGGGATTGCCTGCCGGGATCCCGACGACATTCCCACCTGTTTCGGCGAACTGATACGCCGTGCCCATGCCGCCACCGGCCAGCGCGTCGTCGTCCTGGTCGACGAATACGACAAACCCATCCTCGACAACATCAGTAATCCCGGAATAGCGCGGGAAATGCGCGATGGGTTGCGCAATCTCTATTCAGTCATCAAAGGCCAGGACGCCCACATCCGCTTCGCCTTTCTCACCGGCGTCTCCAAATTCAGCAAAGTCAGCCTGTTCTCCGGGCTCAACAATCTGCGCGACATTACGGTCTCCCCGGCCTACTCCGCCCTCTGCGGCTACACCGAAGCCGACGTCGATAGCGTTTTTGCTCCTGAACTCGAAGGGCTGGATCGGCAGCAGATTCGCGACTGGTACAACGGCTACAACTGGACCGGCGAAGCCGTCTACAACCCCTTCGACCTTCTCCTGTTGTTTGAAGAAAGACAGTTCCGCCCCTACTGGTTCGAGACCGGCACCCCGACTTTTCTGATTGACGTCCTGACCGAGCGCGGCTACTTCACGCCGGATTTGTCGGCCGTCCATGCCTCGGAGAGCCTGCTGTCCACCTTCGATGTCGATCAGATGCCGTCCGAGGCCTTGTTATGGCAGACCGGCTACCTCACCTTTCGTGGTCAGCGCCAGACCGGCGCCCGCATCGAATACACCCTGACCGAACCCAACCTCGAAGTGCGCAGTGCCCTGCATGATGCCCTGCTCAAGCGCCTGATGGGCGAATCCATGCGTGCCGAGCGCACGGAAAGTCGGCTCTTTGATCGCCTGACGGCCAATGACTTTCCAGGACTTGAGGCCCACTTCAATCAGCTCTACGCCAGCATCCCCGCCGACTGGTACCGCAACAACCCCATTGCCCGGTACGAAGGCTATTACGCCAGCGTTTTCTACAGTCACTTCGCCGCCCTCGGCCTCGACATCACCCTGGAAGACGCCAGTAGCCATGGCCGTCTCGACATGGCCGTGCGCTTCAACGGGCAGATTTACCTGTTTGAATTCAAGGTGGTCGAACTGACGCCAGAAGGCCAGGCGCTGCAACAGATCAAGGACAGGGGCTATGCCGATAAATATCGCGCCGAGGGCTTGCCCATTCACCTGATCGGCGTCGAGTTCAGCCGTGAACAGCGCAGTGTGGTGGGGTTTGCAGTGGAAAGTCTGGCGAGCTCGCGCCCGGCGGCGGCATTGGAAGTCCGCTAGCGGTCGGAGGGCGCAGGACTACACGGTCTTTGTATCATCCGAAATCAGTTTCCATGGTGTTGAGGTTATCCTTATGAAAGTCGCCGTTATTGCTGAATGGCTCTCAACCTATGCCGGTTCGGAGCGTGTTCTGGAGCAGATGATTGCCTGCTTTCCTGAGGCGGATGTGTTTGCTGTGGTGGATTATGTCCCTGAGTTGGAAAGAGGATTCTTGCAGGGCAAGGTACCCAAGGTTTCGTTTATTCAGCAGCTTCCCCTGGCGCGCGAGCATTTCCGGCATTATTTACCCCTGATGCCATTGGCGGTGGAGCAGTTTGATCTCTCTGGCTACGATCTGATTTTGTCCAACAGTCATGCGGTGGCCAAGGGCGTGATTGCTGGTCCGGATCAGCTGCATATTGCTTACGTCAACTCTCCCATGCGTTATGCGTGGGATTTACAGCCACAGTACCTGCGTGAAGCCGGACTGGAGCGCGGAGTCAAGAGCTGGCTGGTGAAGTGGTTTTTGCATGGATTGCGGTCGTGGGACCAGCATACGTCCAACGGGGTGGACGTGTTTTTGGCTAATTCCCGGTTTATTGCCCGCCGAATCTGGCGGGTTTATCGACGAGAGGCGGAAGTCCTTTACCCGCCAGTGGATGTTTCCAATTTCAGCCTGCACGAGGCCAAGGAAGGCTTCTATCTGACGGCCTCGCGGATGGTGCCTTACAAGCGCATTGACCTGATTGTCGAGGCGTTTCGGGCGATGCCGGACAAGACCTTGGTGGTCATTGGTGATGGCCCGGAGATGGCGAAAATACGAGCCAAGGCCGGGCCTAACGTCACCCTCATGGGCTATCAGTCTTTCAATGTGTTACTTGATTATCTGCAACGCGCTAAAGCCTTTGTGTTTGCCGCTGAAGAGGATTTCGGCATTCTTCCTGTAGAAGCACAGGCGTGCGGAACTCCTGTCATTGCCTTTGGTAAGGGGGGTGCTCTGGAGACCGTTCGGGGGCAGACGGATGACCGGCCGACCGGGGTGTTTTTTACCGATCAAACCTCTACGGCCATTCAGGCCGCCGTATCGCTGTTTGAGGAGATGCAGGACCGGTTATCTCCGGCCCAGTGCCGCGAGAATGCCCTGCGGTTTTCGACCGAACGGTTCAATCGTGAATATCACGCTCTTGTGATGGCGGCTTGGGAGGCGTTCCGGTGTCAGGGTTCCATTCGCCGGGGTTGAAGCCGGTTGCGGCGATTGACGCGCTGGCAGGGAGTGGGCTCAAGGGTGGCGCTATCGCATCGTTTACGAAGTGCAGGACGGGAATTGCCGGTCCTTGTTGTCCGCATGGGTCATAGCGGTGAAGTTTATGGCTGTCAGCCCCGCTGCACGTCCCAATCTCCCCACAAGGTCTGTGCGGCCGCCAGCGCGGCGAGTACGGCGGTTTCGGTGCGCAGGATGCGCGGACCGAGTCGAACCGGGATGAAACCGGCTTGACGTGCCCAGTCGCGTTCGCGGTCGGCAAAGCCGCCTTCAGGGCCGGAGAGCAGGGTTACCCGGTCTTCGGGCGGCGTCAGCGAGGCAAGACTGGCGGTGCCTTGGGGGTCAAGCAATAGCCTTGACCCGGTTGGCTGTTCCAGCCAGTCTTCCAGCTTCAAGGGTTCATCGAGGATAGGGAGCCGATTGCGGCCACTCTGTTCGCAGGCGCTGCGGATAATCCGTTGCCAGTGTTGCAGCCGGTGGCCTTTCTTGCCTTCGTCCAAGCGCACCACGCAATGTTCGGTCAGTAGTGGGGTGATGCGGCTGACGCCCAGTTCCACGGCCTTTTGCAGGGCAAAATCCATGCGTTCCCCACGGGAAATGCCGAGCCCAAGGTGCGTGAACAACGGCGATTCCGTCTCGCGAAAGCGGCGGGCACCAATGGCCAGCCAGACCCCTTCGCGGCTGGCGATTTCAACCCGCGCTTCATATTCCTGGCCGTCGCCGTTGAAGACGGTGAGTTGAAATCCCTTTTTTAGCCGGAGGACGGAGCGCAGGTAGTGTCCGCTGTCCTCGTCCAGTCGCAGGGTTGCTCCCTCGCTCAGCGACGCGTCGACGTAAAGTCGCGAAATGCGCATCTCAATGTTTCGTGGCGAGGTCAATGCCTTCGGCTGCGACCTCGGCCATCAGGCGGATTTCATCCGGTGTGATGACATAGGGCGGAATGAAGTAGATGACATTACCCAGGGGGCGCAACAGGACGCCTCGGGTCAGGGCGTGACGGTAGACGTCGAGTCCTCGCCGCTCTTGCCAGGGGTAGGGTTCCCGCGAGGGTTTGTCCCTGACCATTTCGATGGCCAGGATCATGCCGGTTTGGCGCACCTCGGCGACATGGGGATGGTCGGTCAGCGGTGCCGTGGCGGCGGCCATCTGTGCGGACAGCGCGTGATTGCGGGAAAGGGTGTTTTCACGTTCGAACAGATCCAGGCTGGCCAACGCGGCCGTGCAGGCTAGCGCGTTGCCGGTATAGCTGTGCGAATGCAGGAAGGCTCGCTGGTTGACATATTCATCGTAAAAACCCGCGTAGAGGGTGTCGGTCGTTAGCACACAGGATAACGGCAGATAGCCGCCCGTCAGACCTTTCGATAGGCATAGGAAGTCGGGTCGAATGGATGCCTGTTCGCAGGCGAACAGCGTGCCGGTGCGGCCAAAGCCCACGGCGATTTCATCAGCAATCAGGTGAACGCCGTGGCGATCGCAGGCGGCGCGTAACAGGGTCAGATAGACCGGATCGTACATGCGCATATTGCCGGCACATTGAACCAGGGGTTCGATGATCACGGCGGCGGTTTCATGCGCGTGAAGAGCCAGCGCGGCCTCCATTGCTGCGAACTTGCGCTGGCTGTGCCCGGCCCAGGATTCGCCGGGCTCCCGCAGGTAACAGTCAGGGCTAGGTACCGTAACCGGCACCATCAGCAGTGGCGCATAGGTCTCTTTATACAGTGCGACATCACCTACGGCGAGCGCCCCCAGGGTTTCCCCGTGATAACTATTGCCGAGGGTGATGAATCGGGTTTTTGCCGGTTGTCCGATATTCCGCCAGTAGTGGTAGCTCATCTTGAGCGCCACCTCAACGGCGGACGAGCCATTGTCGGCATAGAAACAGCGGCTCAGACCGGGAGGGGCCAGTTGAACCAGGCGTTCCGCGAGCGTGATGGCGGGTTCATGGGTGAAGCCGGCCAGGATGACGTGTTCGAGCGAGTCGAGCTGATGCTTGATCGCGGCATTGATGCTTGGGTTGGCGTGGCCGAACAGATTGACCCACCAGGAACTGATGGCGTCCAGATAGCGGTTGCCGTCGAAGTCCTCCAGCCACACACCCTGTCCGCATCGAATGGGAATCATGGGCAGTGCCGCGTGATCCTTCATCTGGGTGCAGGGATGCCAGAGAACGGCGAGATCGCGTGCGGACCAGTCTCGGTTGGACATGTTGAAGCGACGAAAAAAGAAAGCCCCTGGCCGGAACCTCAGGCCCGACTATAGCGCGGACGAATACGGTCTCCTCCGCTCCGTTAAGGTAACACAGGACTCAAGCCGGGTTATCCAGCCCAAGGTTATTCCAGATACCCAGAACGGCATCGGCCTGGTTGAGTGTGTAGAAGTGCAAGCCTGGTGCCCCCTGCTCCAGCAGGCGGCGGCATAAGTCTGAAATGACTTCCATGCCGAAGGCGCGGATGGCCTGCCGGTCATCGCCAAACACTTCCATCCGTTTACGCATCCAGCGCGGGATATCGGCGCCGCACATTTCCGAGAAGCGGGAGATTTGCGTGTAGTTGGTGATCGGCATGATGCCGGGAACGATGGGGATCTCGATGCCGAGCTTCTCGCAATCGTCGATGAAGCGGAAATACGCTTCTGGATTGAAGAAATACTGGGTGATGGCGCTGTTGGCACCGGCATCCACCTTGCGTTTGAAGTTGTTTAGATCGGCCTCCAGGTTCTGCGCCTGCGGGTGCATTTCCGGGTAGGCGGCCACTTCGATGTGAAAATGATCCCCGGTTTCCTCGCGAATGAACGCCACCAGTTCGTTGGCGTAGCGAAATTCGCCGGCGGACATCATGCCGGAGGGCATGTCGCCCCGGAGTGCCACGATGTGGCGAATGCCGTTGTCCTTGTAAGCGAGGAGTACGTCGCGGATATTGGTTCGGGTGGAAGCGATGCAGGAAATGTGTGGTGCCGCTTCCAGCCCCTGATTTTTCTGGATATCGCAGACGGTTTCGAAGGTTTTTTCCCGTGTTGATCCGGCGGCACCGAAAGTGACCGAGCAGAACCGTGGTTGCAGTGGTGCCAGTCGGGTCATCGCCCGGCTGAGGGATTCCTCGGCTTCGGGGCTACGGGCCGGAAAGAACTCCAGGCTGAAAATGCGGGGGTGTTTTTTTTGGGATTCCATGAAGAACCACGTGACGTGTAGGGCGGAATGGCCTTGGCGGTTTCCGCCAGATAAACATGAATGCCGGGCGCCCCCGAGTGCGAGGCGCCCGGTGCCATCAATAGCGGTAATGCTCCGGTTTGTAAGGTCCTTCCTGGGAGACGCCGATATAGGCGGCCTGCTCCCCGGTCAGCTGGGTGAGTTGCGCATTGAGCTTTTTCAGCTGTAGCCGCGCTACTTTTTCGTCCAGGTGTTTCGGCAGCGTGTAGACCCCGACCGGGTACTTGCCGGATTCGCGCTCTTTCCAAAGCTCGATCTGGGCGATGGTCTGGTTGGCGAAGCTGGAGGACATGACGTAGGACGGATGCCCGGTACCGCAGCCCAGATTTACGAGGCGGCCCTTGGCCAGCAGGATGATGCGCTTGCCATCGGGGAAGATCACGTGATCCACCTGCGGCTTGATTTCTTCCCACTGGTA
>SXQV01000027.1 GCA_005792805.1 Methylococcaceae bacterium
CCACCCGCACATCGCGTTGCGATGAGGATGGCAATTTTTCTTTCCCCAATGTCGCCAACGGCGAATTCTTCGTCGTCGCCAAAACCCGCTGGCTGGGCAAGGATCATGACTATTACGATTTCATGTACGGAGTTAATGATGCCCAGGAGGAAGACGGCTCGGTGATGCGCAAGATCCGCCTGAACGGGAATAATGTGATCGACCTGCAATGGGCACCGCCTGGCCCGGAGCTGCTGGGTGGGCAAGGTATGATGTAAAGGCTACGCATCGGGGAAGGCGTCTGACTTGACCCTTACCTGAATAAATCCCCCACCCAGGCGAAGAGGCGGGCTGACGCTTCTGTGATCCGCCGTTCAGGGGGCTTGTCACCGGATCAACCGGTGCAGGTGCCACTCACTTTTTTCAACAGCCTACTGTATGCCTGTCAAATCCGTTGCCCAACCTCAACACACGCCGCTGATGCAGCAGTACCTCCGCATCAAGGCGGAGCATCCCGAGCGACTGGTTTTTTTCCGGATGGGTGATTTTTACGAGCTGTTCTACGAGGATGCCCGCAAAGCTGCCGCGTTACTGGATATCACACTGACGGCGCGAGGTGAATCGGCGGGAGCACCGATCCCGATGGCCGGGCTGCCTTATCACGCCGCCGAAGGCTACCTGGCGCGCCTGGTGAAACTGGGCGAGCCGGTCGCTATCTGCGAGCAGATTGGCGATCCGGCACTGTCGAAGGGACTGGTTGAGCGTCGTGTCGTGCGTATCGTGACGCCGGGAACCGTAACAGAAGAGGCTCTGCTGGAAGATCGCCGCGATAACCTGCTGGTAGCTATCGCCCCCGTTGCCGGTTCAATAGGGCTTGCGGCGCTGGATCTCGCCGGCGGTCGATTTACGGTTCAGCAACTCTCAGCGACTGAGGCGCTGATAGGTGAACTGGAACGCCTCAATCCCAGTGAGCTGCTGGTGAGCGAAGAATGGACCCTGCCGCAGGCCATGGCGCAGCGGCGAGGCATCACGCGGCGCCCTCTCTGGCATTTTGACGTGGAGAGTGCCCGCCATCTGCTGTTGGCTCAGCTGGGTGTTCACGATCTGGCCGCCTATGGATGTGACGAGTTACCTGGTGCCATCGCGGCGGCAGGGGCGTTGATCCAGTATGTCCGCGATACCCAGCAATCGGCATTGCCGCATATTCAGGGCATCCGGCTTGAGCGGCATGAGGAGGTGATCGCGTTAGACGCGGCCAGCCGCCGTAATCTGGAGCTGGATTTTCATCCCTCGGGACGGATCGAGTTCACGCTGTTCGGTATCCTCGACCGAACCGTGACGGCGATGGGCGGCCGTTTACTGCGGCGCTGGCTGCATCGGCCCTTGCGCGACCAAAGCGAGCTTCACGGTCGTTACGATGCGATAGCCTGGTTGCAGGAAAATGGCCTGTACCGCGAGATTCGCAATGACTTGCGCTCAGTGGGTGATGTCGAGCGGATTGTTTCGCGCATCGCCCTGAAAACGGCCCGTCCTCGCGATCTCGCTACGCTGCGGCTGGCTCTGTCCAGCCTTCCCGGATTGCATGCCTTGCTGGAGTCGTTGGACATTCCTTTGTTACAGCAGATGAGCGTGACGATACAACCGCAACCGGAGCTGGCTGATCTATTGCAGCGGGCCATTATCGATAACCCGCCAATGTTGATACGTGATGGTGGTGTGATTGCCGAGGGCTATCATGCCGAGCTCGATGAGCTCCGTCATCTCAGCCAGAATCATGAGCAATATCTCATCGACCTGGAGCAGCGTGAGCGTAAGCGGACCGGCATCGCCACGTTGAAGGTCGGTTATAACCGGGTCCAGGGTTTCTATCTTGAGCTTTCCCGCCATCAGGCCGGTAAAGTGCCGGTGGAATATGTTCGCCGGCAGACTTTGAAGGGTGTTGAGCGTTATATCACCCCGGAACTGAAGGCTTTTGAGGATAAAGTCCTGGGCGCACGCGAACGGTCCCTGGCGTTTGAGAAAGCGCTTTACGATGAACTGCTTGAGCTGCTGGGGCGTCGTCTTGATGTACTGCAATCCCTGGCGCAAGGGCTGGCAGAACTGGATGTGCTGGCAAACCTTGCCGAACGTGCCGGCGCCATGGCTTGGGTGCGCCCGCAGCTGACGGGTGAGGTTGGCATCCGGATTACGGCTGGCCGGCACCCGGTGGTTGAGAGTGTCCTGGAAATGCCTTTTGTGGCTAACGATCTGGAGCTGACGCCGGACCGGCGCATGCTGATTATTCCCGGTCCCAACATGGGCGGTAAGTCAACTTACATGCGGCAGGCCGCAGTGATTGTGCTGCTGGCCCATGTCGGCAGCTTCGTGCCCGCCGAACAGGCTGTGATTGGCCCGATAGACCGTATATTTACCCGCATTGGCGCGTCGGACGATTTGGCCAGTGGCCGATCCACCTTCATGGTGGAAATGACCGAGACGGCGCAGATTCTGCATCAGGCCACATCGAACTCGCTGGTATTGATGGACGAAATTGGCCGAGGTACCAGCACCTTTGATGGTTTATCCCTGGCCTGGGCGGCGGCGGATCATCTGGCACGGGAAATCCGCGCTCTGACCCTGTTTGCTACCCACTACTTTGAGTTGATCACATTGCCGGAGGAGTGCGACGGTGTGGCCAACGTGCATCTGGATGCCGCAGAACATCGGGATGGCGTGGTGTTTCTGCATGCGGTCAAGGCAGGTCCGGCCAACCAGAGTTATGGCTTGCAGGTCGCCGCGCTGGCGGGTGTTCCACCCAAAGTCGTCAAGCGTGCAAGGGAGAAGCTGCTGATGCTGGAGCGTCAGGCCTATACCGATGGCCCCGCCCGAAATCAGACACGGCAACTGGATTTGTTTGACATAGTACCCGTCAGTCCTGCATTGGAGTTGCTGGAGTCGATAGATCCGGATGCGGTAACGCCACGGCAGGCCCTGGATCTGCTGTTTAAGCTAAAGTCGCTGCTGAGTTGAAGCTCGGGGCCTGGGTCGCGACCGGGATGCCGGGTAACGCAGCCAGGATGATTCAATCAGGTATACGCGCGTGCCTTGAAAACCGGCACGAGCGTACTGTTTTCCGTTGCAGGTGTCTGCCCATCAAGTGCCGCCAACCCCTGTCATGCCTGAATAGCCAGACAGGGGTTGGTGGGCGGCCTATTTCTTTTCGACCTTGTCCGCTTTTTCTTCAACGCCTTCCGGTAGCGCGTCGGTTTTTTCTTCCAGCATTTTCGTCAGCTGCGCGGCGGGTACATAACCCGGCAGGATGGCGCCTTTCTCGGTGACGATCATTGGAGTGCCATTGGCACCCATGGCGGAGGCGAGCTCCATGTGCTCATCAATCGGATTCGGACATTGCTTTTTAGCGAGATTTTCACCGCTTTTTGCCTTGGTCAGCGCTTCATTGCGATCTTTGGCACACCAGACGGTAACGGCCTTGAAGTAGGAGTCAGTGTCCTTGCCGGCACGCGGGAAGAACAGGTAGCGCACCTCGATGCCTTCCTTCAGATACTGGTCGATTTCCGAATGGAGTTTGCGGCAGTAACCACAATCAATATCGGTGAAGACGTAGACGAAATGTTTGAAGATCTTCGGCTTGAAGACAATCATCTTGTCGGTGCCCAGTTTTTGCAGGGCACTCAGGCGGGCGTTGCCCAGCTTCTTTTCAGTGAGGTCTTCGCGGCTTTTCAGGTCGACCATGGAACCCTGCATCAGGTAGCGGCCATCCTCGGACACGTAGAAGAGGCGTGCACCGACGACTACTTCATAAATTCCCTTGATCGGCGATTCGGTGATGGTGTCTGGTTTGATCGTGGGCAACGCTGTTTTGAGCGCGGCTTCCACGGCTTTGGGATCGGCCTGGGCGGCCGTTGCCAGCAAGGCAACAGTGGCAATGACAGTGCGTAGGAGTGTTTTCATAAGAAACCCTTGTAAGTTATGAGGCGAAAAGACGCCCGATGTCGAGATAAAATCCAAGTACCATCAGGCTGAGAAGAAGAAACATACCGATCTGCTGAAACCGCATTTGGGTGTCGTCGGATAGAGGGCTGCCCTTGACGGCTTCTATCAGGTAGAACATCAGGTGTCCCCCGTCCAGCATGGGGATGGGTAAAAGATTGAGCACCCCGAGGCTGATGCTGACCATTGCCAGGAACTGCATGAAGGATCCAAAGCCGTAGCTGGCCGACTTGCCGGCATATTGGGCGATGCTGATGGGGCCGCTGAGATTTTCGACGCCCGCTTTGCCGATCAGCATGCGCCCGGCCATTTTTAGTGTCGCCATCGAAATCATTTGGGTTTTCTTTGTAGCGGCCACCAGCGCCGGCAGCACACCCAGGCGATATTCAACGGTCATTGCTTCCAGCAGGTTGTCCGGTAGCCTCACGGCCGCGCCGATCCGACCGATAGTGCCTTCTGGTGCCGCTTCCGCGTGCGGGGTAATTATCAGGTCAATGTGGACGCCATCGCGGTCCACTATCGCCCTGATGGGCTGTTCCGGGCGGTGGCGGACGTACTCTACCCACTGTTTCCAGTGTCTGATGGCGGTGGCGTCGGCGCTGATCACTCTATCGCCGGCCATCAAACCGGCGGTTGCGGCGGCACTGCCGGGTTCAACCCGGTCTACCAAGGGCTCAAGTTCGGGCTCCCAGGGAGTCAGGCCTAACTTCTTGAAAAGTTCGTCGGGTTTCCTGGTGTCTTCCTCGGGAATGACCAGGCGGAGTTCACGCTGTACACCATCAGACGATGTCACCGTCACGGCAATGGGTTCATCGTCGAGGGACAAATCCATGATTTGGCTGATTGCCAGTGCCCAGGTCGGGGTTTTCCCGCCGCCGACAGTCTGGATTTCGTCACCCTCCTTTAGTCCCGCCTGTTCGGCCAATGTCCCGGTCTTGATTGCTCCAAGAACCGGGCGGGTTCCGGTTTCGCCCCACATGAAGGCCAGCCAGTAGATGAGAATCGCCAGGAAGAAATTGAAAACCGGACCCGCCAGCACGATTGCGGCACGATGGCTGACCGGCTGCCGGTTGAAGGCGACCGGCAAATCTTCCGGGGCTACCTCGGTCTCGCGTTCGTCGACCATCTTTACGTAGCCACCCAGGGGCAGGGCAGAGAGGGTGAATTCGGTGTCGCCGGGCGATTTCTGGTAGCGCCAGATGATTTTGCCGAATCCCAGTGAAAATCTGAGCACCTTGACCCCGAGCTGTCTTGCCACCCAAAAATGGCCGTATTCATGCACGGCGATCAGAATGACCAGTGCGACAATGAAAAAGAACAGCGTGTGAGGTAGCGAGGACATCAGGGGTAGATCTCTCCGTTAAGTCAGTTCAAACGGCCAATGTACTGCTGGGCGGCTTCCCGGGCTGACAGGTCGGCTGCCAGCACTTCGTCAATGCTGTCTGCCCTGTTGGCGCTGATATGGTTCATGCAATGGCTGATGACATCCGGAATGGCCGTGAAACGAATCTGGCCTTCCAGGAACGAAGCCACTGCGATTTCGTTGGCCGCGTTGAGGATGGCAGGCATCGTGCCCCGGGCGCGGACCGCCTCATAGGCGCGCTGCAAACAGGGGAACCGATCAAAATCCGGGGCTTCAAAATCGAGCCGCCTGATCGAGAACAAATCCAGTGGTTCAGCACCCGATGCAAAACGATCTGGCCAGGCCATGGCGTGGGCGATCGGGATACGCATGTCGGGGTTGCCCATCTGGGCCAGCACCGTGCCATCCACATAGTCGACCATGGAGTGGATGACACTTTGGGGGTGAATCACTACTTCGACTTTTTCTGGGGGCGTGTTGAACAAAAGGCAATCCTCCATGAGTTACAGCCCCATGTTCATCATGGTGGCGGAATCCACCGAAATCTTGCGGCCCATAACCCAGTTGGGATGCGCCACGGCTTCATCGGGAGTCACGTTATGCAATTCATGCAAGCCTTTGCGCAGGAAGGGACCGCCTGAAGCGGTCAGCAGGATGCGACGTACCTCGGCCGCCCGGTGTCCCGCGTGGTAGTTCGCCGGCATGCACTGGAAGATGGCGTTATGTTCACTGTCGATCGGCAACAGATCGGCGCCAGATTCCGTCACGGCGGACATGAACAGGGGGCCGGACATCACCAGCGCCTCTTTGTTGGCCAGCAACACGGTTTTTCCCGCTTTTGCCGCCGCCAGTGTTGGCAGCAGACCGGCAGCGCCGACAATGGCCGCCATCACCGAATCGACCTCAGGCAGTACGCTGACGTCTTCCAGCGCCTTGGCGCCGCTCAGTACTTCGGTCTTAACGTCTGCATCTGCCAGGCGCCGCCGTAATTCGGCGGCCGGGCGTTCGTCTATCATCACCGCATACAATGGGCTGAAGCGCTGGCATTGCTCAAACAGACGATCAACGTTGTTGTTGGCGGTCAGTGCGATCACACGATACTGGTCAGGATGCCGGCCTGCGACATCCAGGGTGCTGACGCCAATAGAGCCGGTAGAGCCCAGTACGCAAATGCCCTTCATTGACTGCTCTCCGATTTGTTAGCGTGATCGTCAGTGGCGGGCACCTCGTCAATCACGGGGGGTTCTGCTGCCGGGTCAGACGGGGGGACTTCCATGGGGCCGTCATAGTGATGGTCTGCCGGGCCGTCTTCCAGTGCGGGCGCATCATCCATCTGCATGATGATTTCAGGCTCCATCATGGGCCCCATCATCAGGAAAATAGGGATCAGCAACGACCCCGCGTAGAAAACGGCCACTCCGGAGAGCAGGCTGTCGATGCGGTCGAATACGCCGCCGTGGCCTGGCAGAAAGCCGCTACTGTCTTTTACGCCCCGAACCCGTTTGGCTAGACTTTCAAACAGGTCGCCACACACGGAAAAGGCGACCGTGAGGAGGGAGAGAAAGACAAAATCGATCAGGGTCATGGTTTCCATGCCGACGAACAGGCCAACCGAGATGGCCAGCACCATCGCGGCACCCAGGGCACCGTAAACCCCTTCGATGGTTTTCCCTGGGCTGATGGCTTCCACCAGTTTCGCGAACCCCCAGCGCTTGCCGACAAAATAGGCGGCAATGTCGGCCAGCCAGATCAGCAGCACCAGATAGAGCACCTGATATTCGGAGAAATTCAGTCGTAGCCAGACCATTAGCGCCCAGCCGGAAATGAGGACAAAGGCCCCGCCGAGCAGGCGTCCTGTTCTTGAATAGCGGTATTTGACAAGTTTCTCCGGGGCTCGGCGGAAGGCGATACCCCAGATGGCCCACCATAAAACCACAGGGGCATAGAACCAGATCGGCAGTTCACCCGGCGCCCAGTAGAGGGCAAAGTACCGCGCGGCAATGAGCAGGGCGAGAATGGTTGCCGTGAATCCGATCCGACCGCAGCGCTCAAGGCCGGAAAGTCCCGCCCACTCCCAGGCCGCCAGCAGAATAATGGTGCCCCACAGCATCGCGAAACCGTCGGAAGACAGAAACAGGATGGCGGCGATGATTAACGGTGCCAGCAGGGACGCCGTAATGATTCGGTTCTTCAGCATGGGATCATCCTACAGGTTAGTTGTGAGTTGGGTAGGCGGAGTCAGTGCGCTGGCGGGCGCTCTATCTGGTCGCCGGTCTGGCCGAACCGGCGCTGCCGGCTGGCGAAGCTGGCAAGGGCCTCGTCAAAGGCGGTGTTGTCAAATTCCGGCCAGAGCAGGGGCGTGAAGTGCAGTTCGGTATAGGCCAGTTGCCACAGCAGAAAGTTGCTGATGCGCTGCTCGCCGCCGGTGCGGATGAAAAGATCCGGCTCAGGAAGATCGGCGAGTGAAAGGTGTGCTGCGAGATGTTCGGGCGTGATATCAGCGCTCGCCAGCGTACCCCGCGCCACTTCGGAGGCTAGTCGGCGGGTAGCTTCGGTAATATCCCAGCGCCCCCCGTAATTGGCAGCGATCACCAGGGTGAGTGTTTGGTTTGAAGCGGTCATTGCCTCGGCGGCCGCGATTTTCTCCTGCAGCAACGGGGCAAACGCGGATCGGTCACCGATGACCCGCAGTCTGACGCCGTTATCATGCAGTTTACGGGTTTCGCGCTCCAGACTGGCGATGAACAATTCCATGAGCAGGGAGACTTCCTGCGCGGGTCTCCGCCAGTTTTCGCTGCTGAAGGCGAACAGCGTCAGCACTTCAACGCCGTGATTGATGCAGCTTTCCACGGTTTTGCGAACCGCACTGACACCGGCGCGATGCCCCGCATGTCTCGGCAGGAAGCGTTTTTTGGCCCAACGGCCGTTGCC
>SXQV01000203.1 GCA_005792805.1 Methylococcaceae bacterium
ATTGGCTTTCCATCCGGCAGCGCGTACCCGTATGCGTGCCGTCTGGTACTGGGTGTCATCGGTACATAACAGATCGCCGTGGGTCAGTAGCGCGGTGGAACCGAATAAATCAATGACTTCGTAATCTTCTAGTAGCCTGGCTCCGGTCTGTTCAGCAAAACGGTCACCGATCAGAAAATCGCGATTACCGTGTTGCAGAAAAACGCTGGTCCCCTGATCCGTCAGCCGCTTCAGGCTGGCTTTGATGGCATTGAATGGCCACGCCTGGTTATCGTCGCCGATATAGGCATCAAACAGGTCGCCCAGGATGTAAAGCCGCTCAGCGCCGGTAGCCCGCTGATCGCAGAAATGCAGGAACCGCTCGACGACTTCAGGCCGACTGGCCGTCAGGTGGAGGTCAGAGATGAAGAGCGATTCCTGCCGCATGTCAGGTGATTTGGACGATTACTTGGCTTCAACCACGGTGGCTTTCGTGATCACAATCGGCGTTTGCGGGACGTCGGTGGGCATGGGGCCGCCCCGGCCAGTGGGTACGGTGGCCATCTTGTCGACAATGTCCATGCCTGCAACGACTTCACCGAATACGGCATAACCCCAGCCCTGTGGCGTCGCGCTCTTGTAATCGAGGAAAGCGTTATCGGCATAGTTGATGAAGAATTGCGCGGTTGCAGACTGTGGTTCGGACGTCCGGGCCATGGCCAGGGTGCCGCGTTTGTTCAGAAGCCCATTGTCAGCTTCGTTCTTGATCGGTGCCTTGGTCGGCTTTTGCTCCCATTTTTCGGTGAAACCGCCGCCCTGGGCCATAAAACCCGGAATTACACGGTGGAAGATGGTGCCGTCATAGTGGCCGTCTTTCACATAAGCCAGAAAATTTTGAACAGAAACCGGGGCTTTGGCTGCATCCAGCTTGATGACGATGTCGCCAAGTGTGGTTTGCAGTTTGACTTGGGGGGCGGAATTACTCACAGCTTGTTTCTCCGTTTTTTTGGGTTTTCCCGCAGCATGACCAGTGAATGACAGGCTGAGGGCACATAGGAAAGTGATAAAGGCTAAGGATTTTCTCATGGATGTCTCACGAAAAAGTGGGTGGAAGAAATGGGGTCATGCCGGGAATCTTGCTGTGCAGGGGTAATTACAGGGCGGTTGGCGCGGGAAGCTCCGAGGGCGGGCTGATGCTGATTTCGTTGATGTTCTTGATTTCAATGCGTACCTGCGTTTCAGCGGCGCTCGCAATGAAGGCTTCCAGGGTTTCAATGATGTCCCGATCGATGAATTTTGCCCGGGTCCCGTCGATGATTACATAACTGCCGGGTTCTATCTGGGCAAGTGCCTGCCGCAATGGGGCCTTGTTAAGGAACGAGACGTCCTTTTGCAGGCGCAAAAGATAATGCCGGCCATCCTGCGTGAGTGAAATGGCAGAGTGGAAGTTGCTCTGGATGACATAAAACAGACCAAACAGCATGCCAATGGCCATGCCTTGCAGGAGATCGGTGAAGAGTATGGCGAGAATGGTAATCACGAAAGGCACAATCTGGCTGGCACCCTTCGAGTACATTTCCTTGAAAAAAGCCGGTTTGCACAGGTTATAGCCGGTCAGCAGAAGAATGGCCGCGAGGCAAGCCAGCGGAATTTCATTCAAATAGTTCGTTAGGTAAACCGCGCTGATTATCAGCAGGAGGCCATGAACGAAAGAAGCCATCTTGGATCTGGCACCCGCATTGATACTGGCTGAACTGCGGACAATGACCGCCGTCATCGGCAGGCCACCCAGTAACCCGCTCAACAGGTTGCCGAGTCCTTGGGCCTTCAGCTCATGATTGGTGGGGGCGATTCTTTTTAGCGGGTCGAGCTTGTCGACCGCCTCCAGACTTAACAGGGTTTCCAGGCTGGCGATCAGTGCCAGTGTGACCGCCGTTTGGTAGATTTCCGGGTTTGCCCACTGGCTGAAGTCAGGCCAGACCAGCTGCTGGAGAAATTCGCCGGGACCGTTGACCAGGGGCACGTTGACCATGTGCGATTGCGCCAGCGCCAGATCGGGCAGATAAGAGAGGCTGAAAACATTCCAGCCGACCCCCCAAAGTACCGCCAGCAAGGGCGCCGGGATCAATGAGAGCCAGCGATTGCCCTGCACTCTCTGTGTTTTCCATAGCAGCATTATGGCTATGGCCACGACACTGACGATGACAGCTCCGGGCGAGATTGCCTCCCAGGAATACAGCAGTTCTGTCAGCGTCGTATGGTCGTCGGTCTGAAAAAAAGCCTCGTCGCCTTCAAAGTCGGCGTCATAACCCAGCGCATGAGGAATCTGTTTGAGAATCAGGATGAGGCCAATCGCCGCCAGCATTCCCTTGATGACGGCGCTGGGAAAGTAGGCTCCGATCACCCCGGCCTTGAGGAATCCCAGAATCAGCTGAATCAGGCCCGCCATGACCACTGCGGAGAGAAATAGGGGATAGCTTCCCAGCGACTGAATGGCCTGCGCAACGATCACCGTTAATCCCGCCGCCGGACCACTGACACTCAGTTGAGAACCACTCAGCCAGGAGACGGCCACGCCACCGACGATGCCAGTGATGACCCCCGACATCAGCGGTGCGCCGGAAGCCAGGGCGATGCCGAGACACAGCGGCAGCGCGACCAGAAAGACGACGATGCCGGCGGGGATGTCTCCGGCAAGATGCCGGAAGTAATAATTCGGCTGTTGGCTGCGCATGGTCACGAAAAGAGCCGGGGCAGGGGCTTACTTTCTGCCTTTGCCCGGGATGGCCATCCAGTTGCCATCGTCTTCCCTGCAAAAGGCAATACCCGTGACCCGGCGTAACCCGCCAGCGCTGGCGATGATCTTGACTTCACGGCAATCCCGATCACTGCGCCTGACGGACTTGAGTACCGTGAATTCGCCCGAGGCTTTGGAGGCTGGATTGGACCAGGCCTTGGCCTGACCATCGGCGGACCCATCCAGAGTGTTGTGCAGGGTTTCTTCAAACAGCTGCCAGTCATCCGTCGTGAAGTATTCCGATGGGGTATTCCACAATATGGCCGAGTAGGTGCCCCAATTGCCAACGGCCTGTGCGGTTTGGTTCAGGCTCAGCGCGGCAAGGGACAGGCCGAACAGGGAGGCTTTCATGAAGGCTTTTGAATTGATCACATCAATCTCCAGGATTTTCAGGGATAAAAGAAGTCAGGGTCGCATATTTAACGAATAAAGCCGTTATAAATAAGCCGGTTGGTTTCAGGTTCTAACCAGATCGGTGTACTGGTAAATCGGCTCAATCGGATGTTGCGGCGTTAGTGTAACGAGTTCCTTGATGACGCCATCCTCCAGGCCATAGACCCAGCCATGCAAGGTCGGTGCATTCTGGCTTTTCCATGCCTGCTGGATGATCGGGGTATGCGCCAGCTTGTAAATCTGCTCGATGATGTTGAACTCGACCAGACGGTTGATGCGTGCTTCCTGAGTAGGAAGCGTCTCGATATTTTCCTGATGCAGCCGGTAGATGTCCTTGATATGCATCAGCCAATTATTGACCAGCGTCATATCCGACCGTTGCTTGTCGAGCGCCGCCTTGATGCCGCCGCACTCGTAATGTCCGCAGACAATAACATGCTTGACCTGCAAAACCTGGACCGCAAACTGGACAACACTCAGGCTGTTAAAGTCGGTTGTGATGATCTGGTTGGCTATGTTGCGGTGAACAAATATCTCGCCTGGGGTGGCATTAACGACGATTTCGGCAGGTACCCGGCTATCCGAACAGCCGATCCATAAAAACTCGGGTGTTTGTGCCTTGATCTGTTTCTTGAAGAAATCGGGATCATGCGCAACTTTTTCCCCGGCCCAGGCCTTGTTTTCCAGAAGCAGTTTTTCGAAGGGTTGCATGGAGCAATCGGCTTGTAATCGAAAGGTTTCAAAAACCGCGATGCGGTGCCAGCGGGAGGTTCGTGCTATCCCCGAATAGGGGCTGCTGGCGCGAAGGCGTGCTATCAGGGCCTTGTTCGCCCCCGCATTCCCCCACTGCCTGAATTTGCAACGGGTCAGGATTGCATCAAACCTCGCGAGACCAGAGGCCCGCCTGTTAATATCCTACCAGCTTAGTTATGGCCGAACACTTTCCAGGGGGCAGTGAGACGATGTTGCGACTACCGATCAACGAGCAGGGCTGGGGGCTCTTTACACGGCTGGTTCTCAACTTCCGGCGTTCCGAGTTGGGCCTGCCTGCAACGTATCTGTTTGTTTCCCTGATTATTTTACTGATAGCCGTTAACGGACTGAACATAGTCAACAGCTATGTTGGCCGTGATTTCATGAGTGCCCTGGCCGATCGCAACGCAGACGCCTTCATCCGCCAGGCTTGTTTGTATGTTCTCGTTTTTGCTGGCTCTACGATAGTGGCGGTCGTTCTTCGTTTTTGTGAAGAGCGCCTGGGCTTGCTGTGGCGTGATTATATGACCACACAGTTTGTCGGGCTCTATGTGAGTCCGCCGACCTACTACCGCATGAATGACGAATTGATTCGTCAGAGTGGCGTAGAGCATCCGGATCAGCGTATCGCGGATGACGTCAAAACCTTTACCACCGTCACCCTGTCTTTCATTTTGATGGTGATGAACGGGGTGTTTACCGTCGTGGCTTTTTCCGGGGTGCTCTGGATGATCAGCCCATGGCTGTTTGGAGCCGCCCTGCTGTACGCCGTGATCGGTTCCCATATCACTGTTCGGGTTGGCGGGCGTCTGGTTGATCTCAACTATAAGCAGCTGGATAAGGAAGCCGCCTTCCGGTCTGGTTTGATCCATGTGCGTGAGCGGGCGGAGTCGATCGCGCTGCTCCATCACGAGGCGGGCCTGCGGCCGCGTTTGTTTCGCCAGTTCAGGGAACTGGCGGAAAACTTTCGGGTAATCATCGGCGTCAACCGGAATCTTGGTTTTTTCACCACGGGCTACAATTACCTGATTCAGATTATCCCGATCCTGCTCGTGGCTCCCTTGTTCATGCAGGGGCGGGTGGAGTTCGGTGTCGTGACGCAGTCGGCCATGGCCTTTGCCATGCTGGTGGGCGCGTTCTCCTTGATCGTCACCCAGTTTCAGTCGATCTCATCGTTTGCCGCTGTCATTCAGCGCCTCATCAATCTCTGGTATGTCATTGAGCTGGCGCAGACGCAAACTGTTTCCGGGCTTGATGTGCGGGAGGAAGATGATGAAGTCGTCTTTCAGGATCTCACTCTGTTTTCTCCCAGTGACAAACGTGTACTGGTGAAGGATCTGTCCCTGACCATCCCTCATGGCATGCGGGTGCTGGTGACCGGCGAGGATACTGCCAGAGATGCCTTGTTCAAGGCCACAGCGGGCATCAATGATGCCGGTACGGGGCTCGTCAAGCGCCCCCCGCTCGATCGCATCCTGTTTTTGCCGGAGCGTCCTTATCTGCCCCCGGGGACTCTCCGCCAATCCCTGGAACCCATCCACCAGAACCGGATACATACGGATGCGGAAATTCTGGAGTCCCTGGAAATGCTGGGAGTGAGCAATGTGGTGGCGCGCGCTGGAGGTCTCGATATTGAGCATGACTGGGATACGCTGTTGTCCGCCCATGAACAGCGGTTTGTGTCCTTTGCCCGGATTTTACTGGCCAATCCCCGCTTCGCCGTGATGGCGAATCCTGGCCGCGATTTGGACTCCGTGACACGTGCCAAAATTTTCAAGCTGCTCAAGGACCGTGGCATTACCCTCATTACCATGGGCCATCTGGGCAAACGTGAACGGGATGATCACGCTTCCAACTACGATGGGGTTCTGGAGTTGCGTGAAGGCGGGGAATGGCATTGGCATAAGACATGACCGAATACGTTCCTGCTGCCCCTCAGAACGATGGGCTTGCCGTAACGGTTGCCCGCCAATCCATGGAATTGATACATTTCACCGCCAATCCATCCGTCAAAAATCCTGATGACCGTCTCTAAAACCCGTTTTGCGCCCAGTCCAACCGGGCTCATTCATATCGGCAATGCGCGTACCGCCCTGTTTAGCGCCCTGGCCGGACAGTCTTTTCTGTTGCGCATCGAAGACACCGACGCAGAGCGCAGCCGCCGCGAGTTTGTTGATGAACTGCTCGGCGATCTCCGCTGGCTGGGGTTGGCGTGGCAGGAGGGGCCGGACAATAGCGAGCCTGATTCCGCCTGGTATCAATCGCAGCGGAATGCAATTTACCAGCAGTATTACGATCAGCTGGTCACACACGGCAACGCATATCCCTGTTTTTGTTCGGCCACCGAGCTGGAAGTTTCGCGGAAAGTCCAGCTCAGTGCTGGCAAACCCCCGAGATATAGTGGCCGGTGCGCGAATTTATCCGGGGATGAAACCCGGCAGCGCGTGGACGAGGGCAGGCAACCCACCTTGCGGTTCCGGGTGCCCAAGGGTGAGTTTGTCACCTTTGAAGATGGGGTCAGGGGGGCGCAGAAATTTCTCAGTGATGACATCGGTGATTTCATCATTCGACGCGCCGATGGCAGCGCGGCCTTTTTCTTCTGCAATGCCATAGATGATGCCCTCATGGGGGTCACCGACGTGGTGCGGGGTGAGGATCATCTGGCCAACACGCCACGGCAAATCATGCTGCTGCAAGCGCTGGGCCTGCCGGTTCCCCGCTATGCACATACCGCGCTGATTTTGGGCGATGACGGGGCACCGCTCTCCAAACGGAATGGCAGCCGGAGCATCAATCAGCTGCGCGAGGAGGGCTATTTTCCGGTCGCACTGCTGAACATGATGGCCAGGCTTGGGCATCACTACGAATGCGAGGAACTGATGCCGCTTGGCGAGCTTAAGTCCCGCTTTTCGATGCAGCATCTGGGGCGATCGCCAGCGCGCTTTGACCCCACGCACCTGAATCACTGGCAGTCTCTGGCGATTCGCTCCGTGACCGACGCCGCGTTGCAGCACTGGCTGCGGCCAGAAACCACCGCCATTGTCCCGGAAGCCCAGCGTTCGATCTTTCTGGATGTGGTTCGCAGCAACTGTCTTTTCCCTGACGAAGCCGACCAGTGGGCACGCATTCTCTTTACCGATGAACCATTGCCGGTTGAGGAAGCCTCCTCCCTGGCCGCAGATCAGGCAGGGGAGTCATTCTTTCTTGCCGCTATCGATGCCGCCAATGCCGCCGGTGCCGACTTCGATGGTTTTCTTTCCACACTGAAGGCCGCTACCGGTGCAAAGGGCAAGGGACTGTTCATGCCGTTGCGGGCGGCGTTCACCGGCCGCCATGATGGCCCGGAACTTGGCCTGCTTTACCGTGTGATTGAGTCACAGCGCCTGCACCGCCGTCTGGCCGAATTTACCTACGCCTCCAACTGATGCTTCAGATCTACAACACACTGACCCGCAGAAAAGAAATTTTTACCCCCATCGAGCCGGGTAAAGTCAGGATGTATGTGTGCGGAATGACTGTTTATGACTACTGTCATCTGGGCCATGCGCGGGTTATGGTCGCTTTTGATGTGGTGGCCCGTTACCTCCGGCACGTGGGTTTCGAGGTCACCTATGTGCGCAATGTCACCGACATCGACGACAAGATTATCCAGCGGGCCAATGAAAATGGTGAGCCGATTGCGGCATTGACTGCCCGCTTTATCGACGCCATGCACGAGGATGAGCGTGCGCTGGGCGTGCTGCCTCCCGACATCGAGCCGCAGGCCACCCACTCGGTCAATGACATCGTGGCCATGATTCAGACACTCATCAACAACGGCCTGGCCTACGTTGGCGGCAGTGGCGATGTGTTCTACGCCGTGGCCGATTTTCCAAACTATGGCGCTCTGTCGGGCAAGCAGATCGAGGACTTGCGCGCTGGCGAGCGGGTCGATGTCGATGGAGCCAAACGCGACCCCCTGGATTTCGTCTTGTGGAAAATGGCCAAGCCGGGTGAACCTTGCTGGGAGTCGCCTTGGGGCAAAGGGCGGCCCGGCTGGCATATCGAGTGTTCAGCGATGTCTACCCGCTGTCTGGGCCACCATTTTGATATTCATGGTGGCGGGATGGACTTGCAGTTCCCCCATCATGAAAATGAAATTGCGCAGTCCGAAGGAGCTACCGGAGAGACCTTCGTCAATGTCTGGATGCACAATGGGTTCGTGCGGGTCAACGAGGAGAAAATGTCCAAATCGCTGGGCAATTTTTTCACGGTACGCGAAATCCTCAATCGTTATCAGCCGGAAGTCGTGCGGTTTTTCATTCTCAACAGCCACTACCGGAGTCCTCTGAATTATTGCGACGAGAATCTGGACGAGGCTTTGGCAGCACTGACCCGCCTTTACACGGCGCTGCGGGGTTTTGCCAGAGGGACGGCAACGGACGTTGCCACGGAGACTCTGCTCCCTTCGTTCCAGGCTCTGGGCCAGCGTTTTCGGGCGGCGATGGATGACGACTTCAATACCGCCGAGGCCATCTCCGTGCTGTTTGAAGGTGCCCGTGAAGTCAACCGCATGAAGCTCGAACAGCCAGCGCTGGCGGTGGCCGCAGCGGGTCACTTGAAGGCGATGGCCGGAGTGTTGGGGCTGCTGCAGATGGAACCTGAAGCCTTTCTCAAGGCCGGTCCTGGAAACCGTGAAAGTTCACTGGATGAATCAGCGATAGAAACGCTGATACAGCAACGGCTGGATGCACGGCTCAACCGGGATTGGGCGGAAGCGGACCGGATTCGGGATGTGCTGAACGAACAGGGGGTTGTGCTGGAGGATGCCGCAGGAAAAACCAGCTGGCGGCGTAGCTAAACGCAAGCAACGGGGCCCGCGCCTGATTTCCGTCCCGTCCATCGGGAACCACGGGAAGAAGTCCGGTCTAAAATTTTTCTTTCAAATTGATTATCAAGAGGTGGATTGTGTTGCAGTTAATGTTGGTTCTTGTGGCCTTGTCGCCGGTGGTCTTGCTTGTCGGTCTGGTCAAACCGGGCTGGATTCTGTTCTGGATGAAAGAGCCTGACCGGCTATGGGCCTCCAGCGTGGGACTTATCATGTTCATGCTGACCTTTACCGTCTACTCGGAAATGCGGGTCAAACACAAATTAGGGGTCGAGGCAACCGATCATCGGCGCGGACCGCCAGAACATCAGAACGAACTACAGCTTGATCGTCTGCGTTAATCCGGCG
>SXQV01000204.1 GCA_005792805.1 Methylococcaceae bacterium
GAACATCCAATCCCACATAAATGTCGTTAAAATGACTCATGACCTGTCTCCTGAATAGTGGCTCTGTGTTGATAAAGGGTTCTCCTCACATCAACATAACCCACGTTCGTCAGTGTGGGCAGGTCATCCATCATGTCTACGATGACCCAATCAGCCGCTTCCGCGCAACTACCACCCAGTAGGACGAAAGTCGCAAAAAGCCAAAAATAAAGAGCAATCTGGCCGCGAAATAGACGGTTCATGCGTGAGTTCTCATATTGAGTTTTGCGGCTCAAATCTGGGGAGGAACAATTGGCTAGGCTGCCCTGTCATTCGTCATGGTGGTGCGAGAGCAGATTGGCCATATGGGTGATGACCGCCATCGAGACCGCGTTATCACCCTTTGTGATGACGGCTTTGGCGTTCTTGGCTATTTTGCGGGGAGTATTTTTGCTGCTTGAAACAGCGGGTTGTACCCGGCCTTCCAACATGGTACCCCAGACCGGGATGTCCTTGAGTTGGGTGGGTGGCACGTCATAGGGGCTCTGTTCGAGCACGGTGAGATTGGCATCCTTGCCCACTGCGATAGAACCGACCTTGCCTTCCATCCGGATGGAATAGGCGGCATCGAAGGTGATGGCTTTCAGTGCCGCATCCACGGTTACGCGATGATCCGGTCCGGCGACTTGACCTTCGGCGGTGGTCCGGTTGACGCCGGCCCAGACCAGTTGCAGCGGTTTCGCCGGAGCCATGGGCATGTCGGAATGGAAGGAAAATGACATACCGCTTTTCACTACATCGCCCAGCGGAACCATGTTCGCCGAACGCTCTGGTCCAATACCCAGCTGCGAGTAACGCCCCGCCAAGGCGGTGACGTAATAGGGGTTGGCGCTGACAATGCCGCCCAGCTTGGCCCAGCGCACCACCTGTTCAGGCTTGGCAAACCCGAAATGAACCAGCACCGTGCGATGATCCTGGCGCGGATTCCGTGCCATGGCTTTTTCCAGGTTCTCCAGCAACACATCCAGCCCGCCGTCGCCGTTGTTGTGGATGTGGATCTGAATAACCCGCATCCCAGTAGCTCTGGAAGGCATGGGCGAACAGCGGTGGGTCCATGATCCAGGCACCATGATGCCCGTCGGTATAGCCGTACTTCATCTGCATGAGCTGGCTGTAGATAGCACCGTCGGTGAACAGCTTGACCTGCTTGGGCAAATAGAAGGTACGCCCAGCACCCCAGCCCAACACCTGCTCGGTGTCCTTGAGCAGTGCGGCGGCATCCTGTGGGTTACGGGCCGCGAAGGTCTTGCCGTCGCCAATGAAACAGTGATTGAACGGCGTCGCGGCATCACTGTAGACGGCATTGATGGCATCCTGCATCGGTTTTGAGACGAAGCCGCCCGGTTCGCAGGCCAGGGTGATGCCGTTGTGGTGGTAATAGGTCTCGGTGAATTCCAGCCCCTTGCGGAACTGTTCCGGCGACGCCAGCACCGGGGCCAGCTTGGCCAGGATCGCCATCAGGCCCTGCTCGAAAAAATGCCCGTCAGCGAGACTAACCTGTTCCCGCTGGCTTGGTGTCAGGGTCGCCACATAGGCTTCATCGATGCCGATCTTCTTCAGCGCCGCGCTGTTCAGGTAGAACTCGTGGGCGGAGCGATGCCAGACCATGACCGGGAGTGTAGGTGCCAGCTTATCCAGCTGTGCCCGGGATAGGGGCCCATGGAAGTAGTGGTGATAACCCCAGGTGATGAAGGGCCGGTTTTTGTCCTTGTGCGCCTTGATGGCTGCGCTCAATTTGGCCTGGTAGGTCTTCTCGTCGCGTATGGCCGGCGAGAAACCGTCGATGGCATCCCAATCCTCAATGGACAGCACCTTGGTGTTCATCGTCAGGGCGGCCAGTGCCGGATGGACATGCTGTTCGACGAACCCGGCCACCACGACCTTGCCGTTGAAGCTCGAATCGATACGCGCGCCTTCGCCCGTTGCCGCGCTCACCTCGGCACGGGTGCCCACGGCGAGGAATTTGCCATCCTGAACCGCGATGGCCTCGGCCCGGGGTTTCTGCGGGTCCATGGTGATGAACTCCCGTGCGGTGTAGATCACCGGGGGATTGACCGTATTGGCAATGGACCCGGCCAAGTCTTGCAGCGAAAGATCATCCGCCGCTGCCGGTGTGGTAAACCATAACCCGCTGAGGGCACCCATGAGTGTCGCCACTGTGGCACGGCCAATTATCGGCGCGGAAAGATTGGGGGAAATTGGCATCAGCGAGCCCTCAGAGGTGTGGAGACGTATGTGACCGGCAACGCTAGCCCCAACTGTTCAACCTCGGCGTAGTAAGGCGTAGTAAAAAAACCGCGAGGCTAAGTAGGGCCAAGGGTTTCCTTATAGTTGTTTTGGTGCTTTTCAGCAACGCTTTTGACCATCAACATTGAGCCCTGTCTTGATTAAAGGGGGACGGGTTCCCTGAATCTGTAATGCCTGGCTTTTATGTCTCGATGATTTTAACCCGTTGAGTAATACCGCAGAGGAGATCGTAGGGAATGGTTCCGGCGCCGTTGGCGATTTCCTCTACGGGCAGTCCCTGGCCCCATAAGGTTACCAGGTCGCCTACGCGGCAGTCGGGGCAGCCGGACAGATCCAGCGTGATCATATCCATCGAGACTCGACCCGCGAGGGTGACTCGCTGGTTTCTTATCAAAACAGGTGTGCCGGAGCGAGCCAGGCGGGGATAGCCATCGCCATAACCGATGGCGGCCACACCGAGGCGGGTCGAATGTGGGCTGATCCAGTCACCGCCATAGCCGACCCGGGTACCGGCTTCGATTTGCCTGATGCTAATCAGGCGTGTCCGGAGGGTCATGACCGGTTCCAGGTCTTCCTCTATTCCTGTTCGGTTGGGAAAGGGTGATACCCCGTAGAGGCTGATTCCCGGTCTCACCCAGTCGCTGCGTGTGCTTTCCCAGGCCAGCAACCCCGCCGAGTTGGCGACGCTGCATTCACTGGCGGTACTCTGGGTGACATCCCGAAATAAGGCCATCTGCTGATCGGTAAACGAATCACCGAGCTCATCGGCATTGGCCAGATGTGACATGAACGGGATTGGTTGGGCCACGGACGCGCATTGACGCAGGCGGGATACGAGCGGCTCAAATTCCGCCGGCAGAATTCCAAGGCGGCGCATGCCGGTATCCACCTTGAGCCACGCGCGAATCGGCGTGCTCAGGTGGGCATTTTCGAGTATGGCCACTTGCCAGTCAGAATGAATAACGGGTTCCAGTCCGTATCCGGCGTGTGCTTGCAGTTCGTCCTCGCTGACAAACCCTTGCAGTACAGCGATGCGCTGCGGGATTCCGCACTGGCGCAGAGATAATCCCTCATCGGTACGCGCCACCGCGAAGGCGTCCGCTTCTGCCAGCGCGTGCGCGATTCGCAACATGCCATGGCCATAAGCGTTAGCCTTGATGACCGCCATGACTCTGGCGTCGGGAACGACCGACCTGATGCGGCGGAGGTTTCGGCCAGCGGCTGCCGCATCAATGATTGCGTGGGCCGCACGAGTGGCGTCCTCAGTAACTCTCGCCGGCATACGGATCGTGGATGAAATTCTCAAAGCGGGTGTACTGGCCAAGGAAGGTCAACCGCGTGGTGCCGATGGGGCCGTTACGCTGCTTGGCGATGATGATTTCAGCCGTA
>SXQV01000205.1 GCA_005792805.1 Methylococcaceae bacterium
ACTACAGGGAGAACGATTCGATCCTGAGGGCGATTATGTTCGGCGTTGGGTGCCGGAACTCTCGACGCTGCCCGACCGCATCATCCATAAACCCTGGGAGGCGGGAGCATCGGTGTTGGCCGGTTTTGATGTGACGCTGGGGAAAGACTACCCATATCCGAGGGTCGACCTGAGGGCAAGCCGCGAGCGGGCCCTCGCGGCATTTGGCGCCATCAAAAATCCAGTTTCATAGCGTGGCGCCGTTCGCGACGGGCAGGACCGGTTCCGCCAGGGGGGTGCTTAACGGCGGCGATGAGGCCGGCTGGCTGAGCTGGGCTTTTCTGCCGGTGTAATATCGATGTCAATCGCTTCAATGAGTCGAGCGACCACCATATCTCCGGGCTTGATTTCATTGAAGCGGCGAATCTCCTGGCTTCCCGTCAGCTGAACAGACTTTCCGTCCGGGCCTTTCAGCGTTACTTTTCGGGTGGCGTAGTCGATCGTGGTCACTGTGGCTGAATACTCATAAGCCCGAACAATCGCCGTTCCAGGCTTTGCTCCCTTGGTGGGCTTGATTTCCTCAATCTCATCCCAGGCGGGTTTGCCGCCGGGGCCGACGACGAATATCTCAACTTGATCGCGGAACTCGGCCTTGATGGTGTCACCGACGCCAATTTCAGCGAAGTTTCTTACCTCTGGCCCAACCTTCACCTTGGCGACCTTGTCGTCCTGGAACTTCAGGGTGAGGATGCGATTCTTTCGGCTGATGGCCTGGACCCTGGCGGTCATCACGGCATCAATCTGCTCGGCAAAACCCGGTTTATCTGCCGTGCTCGTCACTGACTGACTCACGGCCTGAGTCTTTTTCTTGGATGAGCAGCCGCCAAGTAACGTGCCCGCGAGAACGGTTGCGGTACCTGCAATTAAAAGTGAACGGATAATTCTCATGGAAAAAGTTAATCTTTTTTTGGTGATGGAAGCGACGGGGCCGGCTTCTTGCGGCTGGCGCGTGAGTGTAACAAGCGGCCTAAAACTTGCCAAATCTAAGAGCGGGAGCCTGTGGCAACGGTCAGCAGGTTGCGGCAGCGAAACTTCCTGAAAACCGGAGTGGCCATGACAATGCTCCACCTCACCAAGTGTTGGGGGATGGTCTCGTGCCGGTGAAGGGGGAGGGACTAAAGCCGGACACGGCGGATGTGCTCCAGGTGATGAACCGGGCATACCCCGTCCCGCAGCGTAATGACGGGCCAGCCCTGCTGGTGGGACTGCTGCTTCAGTGTGTCATCCGGGTCGACAGCGACAGGATGGCTGACACGGGCCAGCAGCGGGAGGTCGTTGTGGGAGTCGCTGTAGAACCAGCTACCGGCAAGTGTGTGCTGGTGCTGTTGCAGCCATTCATTCAGGCGGACGACTTTACCCTCCTGGAAGCAGGGAGTCCCTTCAAAATGACCCGTATAGCGCCCGTGCTGGAACTCAGGAGTGGTTGCGATTAGATTTTCGATGCCATAAAGCTGGGCTATCGGTTCGGTAACAAATCGATTGGTGGCCGTGATGATCATGAGGGTGTGGCCGCTGGCACGATGCTCCTCAATCAGACGATGAGCCGCAGACAGCAAAATGGGCTTGATTTTTTCCTGGATGAAGGCGGCTCGCCATTCGAAGAGCTGTTTTGGTTCATGCTGGGTCAGCGGCTTGAGGGCAAAGGCCAAAAATTCCCGGATATCCAGTTGTCCCAGTTTGTAATCCTCATAGAAGCGGGTGTTGGCCGCTTCGTATTCATCCCGATCGACAATGCCTTGGTCGACCAGGTATTGCCCCCATAAATAGTCACTGTCGCCGGCAATCAGAGTGTTATCGAGGTCAAAGATTGCCAGAGTCACGAGTTTCCTTTAGATTCCGAGGATAATTGAAAAAAATTCAGGGGGCCACAAAAGCCCCTGCATGCTGTAGTGAGGCGTTCATCAGCGGGTTCCATAGCCTACAGCGGATGCCGGATTATACACTCGACCATTCACAGAGCCCCTGCCAAACATGATTGACCGCGATGGATATCGCCAGAATGTCGGGATCGTTCTTTTGAACGATGAACGGCGCGTGTTCTGGGCCAGGCGGTTAGGAATGCGATCCTGGCAGTTTCCTCAAGGCGGCATCAAGCGCAACGAGGCACCGGAAGCAGCCATGTATCGTGAGCTATATGAGGAGGTGGGTCTCCGCAGCAAGGATGTGCAGTTGATCGCCCGGACCAGCCAATGGCTGCACTATGACTTGCCTGAGCGTTATATCCGCCGGCGCTCCTACCCGCTTTGCATCGGCCAGAAACAGCTTTGGTTCATGCTCAGGCTGGTATCCCCAGAATCCCGCATTCGCCTAGATTGTTCCGGCAAGCCCGAATTTGATACCTGGACTTGGGTGGACTACTGGCACCCGATCGAGGATGTCGTCTATTTCAAACGGGATGTCTATCAACGGGCGCTAACGGAATTGAGTGATCATCTCGAAATCGCTGAATCCCCACTTCAGAAAACCGCACGTATTTTGGTCGGCAGCTAGCTGCCGGGGTACGGTTTAGCCCCTGGGATAACACGGGGGCTCATCGCATCCCCTAATATCCGCCAGATTCAACATCCAGCCCGGCGGGCAGGGTATCCAGACGGTTGACCTGTGTCGTAATCCGTCCGTCCGCATGCAGCTCGATCCAACGGTAACCGGGTGGTATTGCGTCGAGCGCAAACTGAGCCTGATGAGGCTTGAACTGGAAGCAGGTAGACGGCGACCCCAAGAGGCGAAGCCCTCGATATTCAGTCTCCAGTGTCTGATGAATATGCCCAAAAACGACGCCACGAGCCTTGGGATAGTTGCCCAGTAATTCAAGGAACGCTTCGGAGTTTTCCAGTTGCATAGTGTCCATCCATGCACTACCGCTGGGTACCGGATGGTGGTGTAACGCAACCAGGGCAAAATAATCGGGGTACTCTTTCAGCCACTGCTCCAGCAGGACTCGCTGGTCATCGGCCAGTCGTCCGTAAGGTGAGTGCGGGATGGTGCTGTCCAGGCAAATGATCTGCCAGTGCTTGAGCCGGATGTGCGACTGGCAAAAAATCGGCGAATGAGCCAGATGGCTGTTCATCAATACTGGATCATCATGATTGCCGGGCAAGCAGTACGCAGGGCAGGGCAGGGCAGTCAGCCGCCCTTTTAGCCGCTCGTAGGTGTTCCTCGTGGCATCTTGTGCGAGGTCGCCCGTCAGAAGGGCAAGATCAGGGGTGAGATTTTCCGCTAAAGCTGCCGCGAGAGTTGCCTCGAAACTTTGCTGTGTGTTGACGCCGAGCAGGGTTTCACCAGGGTCACTGCGCAGGTGAAAGTCCGTGATGTGCAGAATCCGGATGAGGTCGCCGGCTGCATCGCCTTCAACGGCAGGTGTTGGAGTCATTTGTCGGAAGGTGACTCAGTGACGTACAGAATGAAGGCGGAGGGAGATTTGGCGGACTAGAAGTGTAGCAGTGAGTGGATATTCCAGCGCTCCAGCTTTTCGCGTCCGCCCAAGCCGTCCAGTTCCACCATAAACGCACAGGCGGCGACTTCGGCTCCCAAGGATTCAATCAGTTGGCAGCTCGCCAGCGCCGTTCCGCCGGTGGCTAGCAGATCGTCGATGATCAGCACCCGATCCTCCGATGTGAGGGCATCGGTGTGGACTTCCAGCGCAGCTGAACCGTATTCAAGGTCGTAGCTGATTGATTTGACGTCGTAGGGGAGCTTTCCCGGTTTTCTCAGCGGAACGAAACCGACACCGAGTTCCCAGGCTACCAGCGAACCAAAAATGAAGCCCCGCGCTTCCATGCCGGCCACGGCGGTGATCCCTTGATCCTGAAACGGCTTTTTCAGATGATCCACAGCGAGACGCAGGGCAGTGGGATCCTGAACCACCGGCGTAATGTCCTTGAACAGAATTCCCGGCTTCGGGAAGTCCGGTATGTCCCGAATTTTTTTCCTCAGCTGGTCCATCAGGCTTGCTTTTTGCTGGACTGACGAGCGGACAGTTTTTTCTGGAAAGATTCAATGCTGGCAAGGATGCCCGGAACATCGAGCCCGGCGACGGACAGGACTTCTTCGCGGGTGCCTTGTTCGATGAAGCTGTCAGGCAGGCCAATGGTCAGCAAAGGAGTGGCACAGACGTGGGCGTTGAGCACTTCGTTGATGCCGTTACCTGCGCCGCCGGCAATGACATTTTCCTCGACACTGACGAGGAGATCGTGACTCTTAGCCAGCTTCAGAATCATCGCCTCATCCAGAGGTTTGATGAAGCGCATGTTGACGACGGTCGCATCGAGGGTTTCACCCGCTTCCAGCGCCGGAGTCACCATGGATCCAAAGGCTAAAATGGCGATCTTCTTGCCTTCACGGCGAATTTCCGCCTTGCCCATGGGCAAGGCGGTCATTTCTTCGGCGACGGGCGTACCCGGCCCTTTGCCGCGTGGATAGCGAACGGCGGCTGGGCCGTCATGCTGGAAGCCGGTGTAAAGCATTTGGCGGCATTCATTCTCATCCGCAGGCGCCATGATGACTATATTTGGCACACAGCGGAGATAACTCAGGTCAAAACTGCCCGCGTGCGTCGGGCCATCCGGGCCAACCAGTCCCGCACGGTCTATGGCGAAAAGCACGGGTAATTCTTGCAGTACTACGTCATGAATCAACTGATCGTAGGCCCGTTGCAGGAAGGTTGAAT
>SXQV01000206.1 GCA_005792805.1 Methylococcaceae bacterium
AGGGCGTGAGTCCAAGTTGAAGAGGGGCCGGCAGGGGCGGGTGAGTGACGGTAACGTGCCCGCCGCCTGGCCAAAAGTCGGGCGAACAATAGCACAAGCCCCGCTTTCCCGGCCAAATCTGGAAATGGCCGGAAATGCGGGCCGCATGAGAGGCTAAGCGGGTGCGCGTGTGCATTACAATGTCTGGCCTGCCGATCACCTGAGCGATAGCTGTGAAAAACCAAGAGCCTCACGAAAGCCCGGAAAAACCGCTCCATGGAAAAGTGCTTTACCGCCGTATTTCAGATCAGGACTCTTTTCGGGGTGAGGGGGTCTCCCTGGGTGGGAGTGAGTTACGTTTCACCGGCGAGCAGCCCCTGACCAAGGGCGAGGCGGCCGAAGTGCGTATTGATGCCGTGAAGGGGCTATCGCCTCCCTTGACGGCTTACATCGAGGTCGCCACCTGTGCTCAGGACGGCGCTCAGGGGTATCGCATCGAAGGGGTGGTCAAGGGGATTCAAAGCCATTAACCAGCCAGTAGCTGACCGATTATGTTCACTATTACCAAGGATATTTACTTTTGTTACGGCCATCGGCTGATGGGACATGCGGGCAAGTGCCGCCATTTGCACGGACACAGCGTAAAGGCGGCAATTACCGTCGCGTCACCCGAGTTGAATGACCAGGGAATGGTGTGTGATTTTGCCGATATCAGCGCCATTGCCCATCACTATATTGATGCGGAACTGGATCATAACCTGCTGTTGCATCGGGATGATCCCCTGGTGCCGGCCCTCAGGCAGGGCGGTGAGCGCTTCCTGTTGCTGGACGAACACCCGACAGCGGAATGTCTGGCGCAGATGATTTACCGCCACGTCGCGGCGCAAGGCCTGAATGTGCAGAGTGTGGCGCTGTGGGAAACCACCAGTGCCTGCGCGACCTACAGCGAATCCTGATGCTGGCGCCCGGCCATGAGTGCGTTTAGCCCGATCGAAAAATCCTTGTGGCTGCATAAGGTATGCGAAGCCAATTTTGCGCGGCTGAACCGGCTGATCCCCGGTCTGGAGCAGATTGGCGGCACATTGACCGCCGAGGTGCCGGACAAGCCCGCGCTGTATCTGCGGCTGATCGAGCGTTCGCCCTTTACGCTGGTGCTGGAGTTGACCCACGATTTTGCCGGGGGATACGCAAGGCTGGCGGAGCCCGCTGTCCGCTTGCGGGTCTGTCTGGATGCGCGGACGGTAGAAATGCTCAGCGATTATGCGCGTCCCGGGGTGTATGAAGTATTGCGCCAGACGCCGGAATCCGGGGCGGTGCTCGATTACAAGTGGTCGCTGAACTATTTTCTGGCCCGCTGGCTGGATCACTGTCTGGCCGGCCGTTACCACTTCGGTCTGCCCGCGCCGGCAGTGACGCAAAGCCTGGCTCCTGCCTGAAATTCGCGCCGTTACCGGGTCAGGCCGCTGTGGTGGCGTCCCGATCCCACCCGGCTCGCAGACAGCGCAGAATGCCGTACTCGTATTTGCCTGCAAACGCCTCATATAGCGGTTTTACGCCGCGCTGCTCCTCCTCCGGCAGTCCCTGCCACACGCGCTCGATCAGGCTGATTTCTTCCGGGCTCAGGCCGACCACCTCGCGGGCGGAAAGCTGCCCGTTCTGAATGATTAACGCGAGGTGATCCAGTATGGTGCTGGTTTTCAAGCCACGGCGCTGGGCGACCTGCTCGAAGGTCATGCCGAGCCGGAACAGACTGGCGGTTTCCATGGCCGTTTCGCTGATCGCGGGTTTGGGTGCCGGCGAGGTTCCGCGATGCCTGAGCATGACCTTGAGAAAGTCGCTGCCATAGCGTTCCAGCTTCTTCTCGCCTACCCCCGAAAGCCGGCCCAGTTCGGCCAGACTGCCGGGTCGTTGCTGCACCATGTCCAGCAGGACAGTATCCTGAAAAATCACATAGGGCGGGACCCCCTGAGTTTCAGCCAGCTGCTTGCGCAGTGCGCGCAGGGCTTCCCAGAGCGCGTGATTCGCGGGGTCGGCAAGCGGCGTGCCGGAGGTGGACTGACGCCGGGCCAGCCGCTTTTCTTCGTCGCGCCGAAGCCGCAACGGGACCTCGCCCCGCAGTACTGGCCGGCAGGAGTCGGTGAGTTTGAGTGCGCCATAGGCTTCGTGATCGACGTCGAGGTAGCCCAGCGTAATGAGCTGGCGGAAGACCGAGAGCCACTGCTTCTCGTCCAGATCGCGACCGATGCCGTAGGTACTGAGATGTTTGTGGCCCATGCGCTCAATGCGTTCGCTGGATTTGCCCAGCAGAATGTCGATCAGGTGATGGGCGCCAAACCGCTGGCTGGACCGATAGGCGCAGGACAGGGCCTTGCGCGCCGCTTCGGTGCCATCCCAGGTCGCCGGGGGCGACAGGCAGTTGTCGCAGTTGCCGCAGGGCTCTTTGAGATCTTCTCCAAAATACCGCAGCAAGGTCTGGCGGCGGCAGGAGGTCACCTCACAGAGGCCCAGCATGGCATCCAGCTTGTGGCGCTCTACCCGCTTATGACGTTCGTCAGCCTCTGAGCTCTCCACCATCTGTCGCAGGGTGATGACGTCCTGCAGGCCATATACCATCCAGGCATTGGCGGGTTCGCCATCACGACCGGCACGTCCGGTTTCCTGATAATAGGCTTCCGGGCTTTTGGGGAGGTCGAGATGGGCGACAAAACGGACATTCGGTTTGTCGATGCCCATACCGAAGGCAATGGTGGCCACCACAATGATGCCGTCTTCTACCAGGAACCGCCGCTGGTTGCGTTGCCGCTCATCGGTGGGCAAACCGGCGTGGTAGGGCAGTGCGGTCAGCCCCTGGGCCACCAGAAAGGCGGCGGTGTCCTCGACTTTCTTGCGTGACAGGCAATAGACAATGCCGGCCTCATCCGGATGCTCGGCCCTTAAAAAATGCAGCAACTGAGCCCGTGCATTCTGTTTTGGGGCGATGGTGTAACGGATGTTTGGCCGGTCAAAGCCGCTGGAGAACACCTTGGCGTTCTCCAGGCCCAATCGCTGGATAATTTCCTGCCGGGTGCGCTCATCGGCAGTGGCGGTCAGGGCAATGCGCGGAATGGTCGGAAAACGCTGGTGCAGCAGCGAGAGCTGAAGATAGTCAGAGCGGAAGTCATGAACCCAATGTGAGACGCAATGGGCTTCGTCGATGGCAAACAGGCTGATCGGTGTCTGGCTCAGCAGGCCCAGAAAGCGCTCGGTATTCAGCCGTTCCGGGGCCACATAGAGCATGTCGAGTTCGCCTGCGACGAATTGTTTTTCGACGGTTCGCTGCGCCTCCAGCGCCAGCGAGGAGTTAAGGAAAGCTGCCTTGATACCCAGCTGCTGTAGCGCCTCCACCTGATCCTGCATGAGCGCAATCAGTGGTGAGACGATGATGCCGGTTCCCGGCCTGACCAGGGCGGGAATCTGGTAACACAAAGACTTTCCGCCGCCGGTGGGCATGAGCACGAGGGCATCGCCCCCTCGACAGAGCTCTTCTACGATGGATGATTGCGGAACCCGAAAGGTGCTGTAGCCGAAGGTGTGCTGGAGAACATGGAGGGCAGGGCTGGATGACATGGCCGTCATTGTAAACCACGGCTGGCTGGGCAAGGCGGCGGTTGCGGTTGCGGGAAGGAGTGCCGTCGCCCTGGATTGTTCTTCGCGAGCCTCCTGACCACCATCTTGGTGCGTATTTCACGCAAAAGAGCCCTTGGCCGGTGCGAAGTTCGGTGCAAGGTGTTGCGTGAGTGCCGGGATTGTTGCGGATTTACGGGATTGTTGTTGTGGCATGGAAACTGCCTTGCTTTGGTGTGAGCCCTCAATCTTTGGAGAAAACATCATGAACAGGAGAATTTTTGCAGGATGCCGCCTTGTTATAAGTTGCAGTGCAATTCTTATGGTGGCCTCGATGACTTCAGCAAATGCCGAGGAAATCGAGGAAACGACCGGCCTGGCTGACTATGCCGCCGGCAGTACCGATGTGCAATTCCTGAAGGACTACGGCATCACCTGGGGAGGGTGGCTGAACACTGGCGTCACCGCCAATGCGAACAATCCGGCGGATGGATTCAATGGCCCGGTGACTTTCGGCGATCGTGCCGGTGAACTGCAAATGAACCAGCTATATGGTTACCTGCAACGTGCCATCACCGTAAATGGGGATGAGTGGGATTTCGGTGGCCGGGTTGACATCAATTACGGTACCGACTCCATCTTTACCCAGGCGTATGGTGTTCCCGCCTATGAGCTGGGTACGGGTCAACCGCTCAATCGTGGTAACTACGACTTGCATCTGACCAGCTGGAGCGACCGCTTTTATGGGTTGGCCTTGCCACAGGCTTACCTGGAAATGAATCTCCCTGTGGGTAATGGTCTAGCCGTCAAGGCGGGTCACTTCTATACCATTCTCGGTTATGAGGTAGTCACCGCGCCGGATAACTTTTTCTACAGCCATGCCTATACCATGCAGTATGGCGAACCCTTTACCCATACGGGCATCTTGGGTACCTATGCCTTTGACGAGAACTGGACGGCCAGTGCGGGTACGACCACGGGAAGTGCGACCGGCGGTTGGGATGGCAACTTCAACACCCAGCTTACCAATTGGGGTTTCCTCGGCAGTGTGACCTGGACCAGCGATGAAAAGGACTACTCGGTGAACCTGGGGTCTACAGCGGGTGCGCGTTCGGCTCAGTCAGACAGTCCCTGGGCCATGTACAGCCTGGTGGGCAAAGCCAATTTCATGGATGGCACGCTGCATTACGTCATCCAGAACGATATGGGTTTTGCGAATGATGTCATCACCGGCAACGGTGCCGCCAATTACGCCAGTGGCATAGCCGCAGATGCGCAGCAGAATGCCATGTGGTACGGCATCAACCAGTACCTTATGTACGATGTATTGGACAATCTGGGTGTCGGTGTTCGTGCCGAGTGGTTCCGTGACAACAACGGTTTCCGCATCTGGGGTCCCGGGCGTTGTCCTGCCAGTGTCAACGTCAACCAGCAGGGAGTGGGATCATCCTATGCCTGTAATTTATCCAATCTGGCCTCTTACCCTTGGGCGGGTGCGGATTACTATGCGCTGACAGCGGGTCTTAACTACAAACCCTTGAAGTGGGTGATGCTGCGGCCTAACCTCAGATATGACTGGTCAAGTCAGGATACCTACATGGGCAGTACTCCGGGTGAGCAGCTAGGTAACCAGTTTACGTTCTCTGCCGATGTTGTCATTACCTTCTAAAAGCGTTCTCACCTGACCTTAGGTTGAGTGAAAGATCTATTCAACTGGAGAAAAGCTATGAATTCAAAAAAATTGATCCCCCCACTTTCCATCTCATTAGCTTGTCTGATGGCTTTGTCGGGTTGTGCTGAAAAGAAGCCCGTCAGTTCGAGTGGCGTCGCCATCGAGAAGACACTCAGGCAGGCGGAGAAAGATGCCCGATCCGGCAACGAGGAAAAGGCAGTGCAGGAAATTGATTCCGCAGAAAAAGCCCTGGTCGATGAAGACAAGAAACATCCTTATGCCCAGCGGCAGAAGACCTGGTCAGGAGAGGATGCCAAGGCCAATGCGGATCGGGATGCCATCAAGGAACTTGAGCGGGCCCGTCGAGACGCCAAGGGTAAACTGGCAGGCGATGCCGCCGATGAGATTCATAAAGCGCTGAAAGACGTAGAGGTCAAGGAAGGCCAATGATACGGAACTGACAACGCCCTGAAAAAACCGGCCAAGGCCGGTTTTTTATGAGCCGTAGTACGGTGGCAATCGATTCGCCGGTGCGAGGCGATTACCCGAAATTCTCGCAAAATGCTGTGGCTTGACCGGGCCGCACCAATAACGTGCGATTGCCGTCGAATAAACCCCGTGAATCTTCTCATCATTCCACAATCCTGTTGCTTGAAACCGCTGTGGATACCGGATCAAGCCTTGCTCATATAGATAAGTGGCAGGTTGGCACGTGTTCTGCCTTGTAATTATCGAGATGCCCGATCAACCCATCCGATTGAACCAGACGAAGGAGAACTATCCCCATGAAATTAGTGACCGCCATTCTCAAACCATTCAAGCTGGACGATGTGCGCGAGGCATTGTCGGAAGCCGGAATTCCCGGCATTACCGTGACCGAGGTCAAAGGGTTTGGCCGACAGAAAGGCCATACCGAGCTCTACCGGGGTGCGGAATATGTCGTCGATTTTTTACCCAAGATCAAACTGGAAGTAGCGGTGACCGACGAGCAGCTGGAAAAGGCACTGGATGCCATTGCCCACACGGCTAATACCGGCAAGATTGGTGATGGAAAGATCTTCGTGACCAATCTCGAACAGGTTATCCGTATTCGCACCGGTGAAACCGGTTCTGATGCACTCTAAAACCGGGGTAAACGCCATGAAAAAATACGCTTCAACTTTCTTTGCTGCGGTCCTGTGGTTGGGCCATGTGAATTTTGTCCATGCTGACCCTGCTGTGCCTGTGCCGGATAAGGGCGATGTGGCCTGGGTAATCGTGGCCACACTGCTTGTCACGCTGATGGTGATTCCCGGCCTGGCGCTGTTTTATGGCGGCATGGTGCGGGCAAAGAACATGCTGTCGATTTTGATGCAGGTATTTGTAATTTTCTCGCTCATGGGAATTTTGTGGGCGGTCTATGGCTACAGCATCGCCTTCACCGAAGGGAACGCCTTCTTTGGCGGGCTGGATAAGGTTTTCCTCATGGGTATCACGCCCGCATCGGTGGCCGCGACCTTCAGCAAGGGTGTGGTGATCCCCGAATACCTTTATGTTGCCTTTCAGCTGACCTTCGCGTGCCTGACTCCGGCACTGATTGTGGGCGCCTTCGCTGAACGGATGAAATTTGCCGCCGTTCTGCTGTTCACGGTGATCTGGTTCACCTTTGCCTACCTGCCCATGGCGCACATGGTCTGGTACTGGGCAGGCCCGGATGCCTATACCAGTCCGGAAGCGGCTGAAGCGGCTGGAGCCACGGCTGGATTCCTGTTCCAGAAAGGCGCACTGGATTTCGCCGGTGGCACGGTGGTTCATATCAATGCCGGGATTGCTGGCCTCATCGGCTGCATCATGGTGGGTAAACGGGTTGGTTTTGGTAAGGAATCGATGGTGCCGCATAGCGTGGTGATGACCATGATTGGTGCGTCCCTGCTTTGGGTCGGCTGGTTCGG
>SXQV01000207.1 GCA_005792805.1 Methylococcaceae bacterium
GGCCAGTTTGCCGGCCAAAGGTAGTGCTGCAAAACCCCCGAGGCCAGGCTGGCGTTGACCAGTGCGCCGCTCAGGCCAATCGCAAAATAGACGTAAGCAGGCTGTCGTGTCAGTCCAAACATGAACAGCGAAAAGAGGATAGTCAGCAACACCCCCCCTTGCGCCAGAGTGGCCCAGAAGAAGAGGGTTTGATGCTTGTGCAAATAATCGGCCGGGCGCCAGACCGTGGTTGAGAGATCGACCACGGTATCCGAATAGACCCGTAGCCAGAGGCGAACCGTTTGCTGAGGGAGGAGCTGGACGGGCAGCACGCCCTGGTCGCGCTCGACTTCACCACGGCGGGCCATGGGGATGTGATTGCCGATGTCCCGCCGTACCCAGCCGGTTGCAGTCCGGGTAAACAGGCTGATTTCCGCCATGCGCGGATGACCCACGCTGATCCAGCGTTCGACGGGTTGAGCGCCGGAGTTGCTCAGATCCAGCCGCAGCCAGTAAGCCTCACGACCGAGGCCACGGCTGATGGCAGTGCCCGCAAGCGGTCGCCACAGACAGCCATCCGTGCTGATGGTTTCGATGCTGACCGGCGGGGCGGCCAGACACCAATCCATGACGGATACAGCCGACTGCTGTGTGCCGGTGGCCACCTCCAGTGGCATCGCCCGAAGCGACAGCGGCGGCAGCCACAGCAGCAGGAGTAGCGCATATCTCATGCGGCAGGTTGCCAGGGCATCAGCTGGCATCGGCCTCGTGGGTGCCGGTGATGTGCCGGCGAACCTCGCTGGGGGTAAAGCCATAACGCTGACGAAAGGCTTTGGTGAAGTTGGCGGGGGTTGAGTACCCGAGCGCGTCGCTGATGCCCGCAAACCGCTGGCCCGGCTGGCTCACCCGGAGATAGGCCAGGCGCAGGCGCTCTTCGCGCAACCAGCCAAATACGGGTTGGCCACAAAGTGTCTGAAAGAGTTCATTCAGCCGTCGGCGATTCGTGCCGAAACGCCGTGCCAGGTCATCCAGTCCCGGCGGGGTGGTTATGGAGGATCGCAGCAGCTGCTGTACGGCGGCCACCAGTTGGCCCCCGTCAGCCACCTCTGCCATGGGTTCATCGGGCGGCTGGATATTGCGCTGAAGATGAACGCCAACCCGGGCGAGGACTTCCATCACCTCAAACGGCTTGCCGATGTAATCCACACCGCCGGCAGCAAAACCCTCCAGCCGCTCGCTCAGATCGATGGACGCGGTGAGAAAAATGACCGGGATTGAGCGGGTCTGCCGGTGAGCCTTCAAATGTCGGCACACGCTGAAGCCATCCAGTCCGGGCATGCGAACATCGAGCAGTATCAGGCCAGGCTGGAGCAGGGTGGCTTGCTCCAGCCCGCATGTCCCATCCGTCGCGACACTGATCCGCAGATTGTGCAGGGTCATCATTTCAGTCAGCAGCTGTAAGTCGGTGACAGAGTCATCGACTAGCAGAACATCGGTGTGCGGTGTGGCTGGCGGGCTGGAAAGTAGGGGCATGGTTTGAGTTTACGGGTTCCACGGCGGCAATGGCCGGTGCGGTATTTTAGCGATCAAGGCGGAAGTGTGCGGCCAGGAATAGAAAAAGTGCGGCGAGGAATACCCGGAAGAGTCGAAGTCCGCTTACTATCGGCTCGGGGCTCGCCGCATTTCGCGGGCTGGCAGAGCTGAAATCCATTGCGCTCAGCAGCGCTGGCATGTCCCCGAAAGTGCAGTACGAATAGACCGCCAATCCAATGTGGAGAGTCCTCATGAGATTATTCAACCCCAACCTGTTTTTTGCCCTGCTTGCCGTAATTTTTAGCGTGGCCCATGGCCCTCGGGTAGATGCCGCGCCGAAGGCGAAGATCGCGATTTGTGAGGGAGAGTATGCCTTGTGTGCCAGTTCTACCGGGGCGCTGACGGGGAAGCACATCCGGGTGCGGAGCTTTTCAGGAGCGTGGCAGGAATTCCCGGAAACCAAGGTCATGTGTCCCATACTGACCGGTCCGTCGATTGCGGGCCTCAACTCGAACACCATGGGCAACAAATGCAAGGCACCCAAGGGCTATGTATACAGTCTTTTCTGGCCGAAGCTGGCCTATCCCCAGGAGGCCCAGAACTGGGAGGTGGCAAAATTCGTACCCCAAACCTGCGCTCCACAGCCGACGACGATCGTGACCAAGACCTACCCGAATGGAGTCGCGACGCAGAATATCAGTCAGTGCTGGTCGATGAAATGCAAGAAAGCCGGGTTCTCCGGCAACGGGGTGCCCTTGGCTGAATGCTCCTGTGCGCTCGGTGAGAACATGACGGGTGGCCCGATTGATCCTGAAACCAGTTCGGTTACGGGGGCGGGCAATGGAATCCCTGGCAATGACGCCTGTACTCAGAATCCCATCTCCGCCGCCTTGCCGGACAATTGATGGGGCAACGATCTGTAAAGGTTGAAATCCATGCCCTGTTCAGATGTGGAGAAGAATAATGAGAACATCAAAGATATTCGCCATATATTACGAAGGCTGATCGCAGTATTGAGAAAGTTAACAGGCTGTTGAAACTCACCCTTCGACAAGCTCAGGGCGAGCGCTATATAAGATCCGGATCAATAATGAAATATCGAGAATTACCATGAAATCTGCACTAACAATCCCCCTGAATTCCAGCCTGTGTGTTCTGGTCGGCATGAGTCTGATGGTTACCGCTCCGGCGGAAGCGACAGCAGCATCCATCAGCCCTGCCAGCCAAAGCTATACCTATCCGACCGGCTCGGAGATATTACCGACCACGCTGCTAGTGCCGACGGGTTTCACTGGCACGGTCACCTATGCCATCACCCCTGACCTGCCCGCAGGTCTGCTCTTTGATTCCCAAACTGGCATCGTCAATGGCACACCCACGGCAAGTCAGGCCACGACCAGCTACACGATTACTGGCACCGACACGAATAATGACACGGCCACCACGACCCTGACGTTCACCATCCTTGCGCCCTGTTCGACCTGTACCAGCGAACAGAATGGCAATACTCCCGTCGTCATCAATAATGTACTCAATTATGGGTATGCAGGGCTGGCCGGGAGCACGATTCTCAATGCCAGCCAAAACCTGAGTACAATCTACGGAACCAGTCAAAGCACCACTTCATTTGGCGACTGGCAGATCAGCTGGACATACTGGAACGCTTGCCCAAGCTGGTGGTATGACGGGAATACCGTTTCTTGCAAATGTAACGATGGCGCCAATCTAGGTCAATCACTTACAACGCCCCTTTATTTCGGTGATCAATCGTATGGGAGTGGGAATTCCCAGGGGTCAACACCATCCACTTACCAGTCGGCCCTGCAGCAGGTATTAACCAATCCCCTGGTCATAGGGTATCCTAATATCATATCCCCGACCAGTACCATCCAGCAGTCGTCAACAGACTCCGCATGGCAGCCAGGAGACATACTGTATTCGTTCTTTGCTGGATACATCTCAAACAGCTATAGCAGTAGCCCAGCTACCATTAACGGATACACGCAGATTGAAGCTACCCAGCCCGTATCCCAACAGTCCTGGTATACCACCGGAACCTCGGGAACCTATACGGCCGGGGGTTGCCAGACCACTAAAACCCCCTATCCAACCAATACACACGGACAATTCATTCCGTCGTATAACTTCACATCAACCAACACTAATTACCCTTTGACGGTGTCTTCGTCTGCCACCGGGGTACAGGCCGCCAACTTAACCATCACGCCCAATCCGCTCAATCCAGCGCTGAATTCAGATACGGGTTCCAGTGGAAACCAGCCCGTCGCCAACACCGCCTACGCGCCCTATCCGGCGTCTGATTTGTCGACCGCTCCCTCCGGAACCGGCACTGATGGGCTGGCAATGGTAGCCATTAATATGGCCGATATCAGTGTAGCCACCACGTTTGAAGTGTCTGCGGTAGCGACCCAAACCAATGTCCAGACGACTCAGCAAGGCGGCAGCACTTCAACCACGGACACAACGACGGAAAATGTGTCAGCTACCCTCACCAACGTCGACACCTTATCCGCAACCGATGGAGTGGAAACGGGGTCTGAAACGATTACTGAACAGTTTCAGGCGGGTTATACCCAGTCTTTTGCCACAACGAACGCTGTAAATTACAGCGACACCAGCCAGACCACCACAACTTCGCAATCAAGCATATCCATTTCCGTCACGATTGATCCCGTCACCAATACCGCCACCAGCACGGCTCCGACCGGCACTGGCACCACAGTGGCAACCCCCACGACGGGTTCCAGCACCACCACTGATAGTGATGCCTGTTATCAGATACAGATCACACAAAGTTACGGCCCCGCTTACATTGATGCGTCAACGAACCTGAATATTACTGCCACTAACGGGGCTGGCTATGGTCAGGTGCCTATCGCCATCAATGGCGCCTCGAATCCTTCCAATCCAAGCCCCAATATACTCGCCAACGCCGCGAACCTGTTCGAGTGGTGGAATACGATACTAGATACTTCCGAATTGGGCGCTGGAGACAGCAGCTCACTGGTGGTTAACAGTAAAGGTATCCTGGTAGCGCCTGCTAATGCCCAGCTTCAATCCAATGTTGAGGCTGACTTAACGCTTAACATCCCTGAAACGCCGTGCAGCTCGAACTCAGGCTCTGCTGCCGTGCAAGCGTCAGGCGCATCATTACCACCCGGTACCCAGGCAACAGGCGCTCACGTTCAAAGCAATCCATCAGCAAGAACGATGCTGTCCAGAAAGCTCTCCGATGTCTTTGCCTGGGCTCCTTCAGCCGAGCTTGTTAATCCTGCGGTAACCGGCTTTGCGACAGGTACCGGCTTTACTCCCCGCCACAATCATGGGTTTTATCTGGACAGGCATCTGAGCCCCAGTCCGTTACATTATGCCGGTTCCAGGACGAATGACTTTATCTACTCAAGTCAGTCTAACGATGCCATCGTTGCAGGGGATGGTGATGACATTGTTCATTCTGGCCCCGGCAATGATCTGGTTTCTGCAGGAAACGGCAGGAACACACTCTATGGTGAAGATGGAGATGACACCCTGTTTGGTGGGCCTGGAACAAACATTCTGAACGGCGGTGCAGGTGATGATCACCTGGTCGGCGGGAGTGGCCGGGTGACCTTTATTCCGGGTACCGGAAAAAATACGCTTTATGTCGATGTGGATTCCAGAATAGCCATCGATACCCTCTCGCTCAAGGATCACATGGAGATTGGCAAGTTCCGCGCTACCAAGGATGGCGCTATAAAGAGCAGGTTAACCACCCAATCCTATGGACTTGTTAAGTCCCCTTCCATCGGGTTTGCGCGGTTGACGCACAAGAAAACCGGTAAGGTGCTGGGTCTGGTTAGAGGGTTAAACAATTTCTACAGCGCACGCCCGGCCGTGTGGGCGGATGTGGCCCTGGTCAATATCGCATCCTTGCCGTCCACTCTCTTCAGAGGCGTTACCGTGAACACCAAGAGTTTCGATGTGCTGGCCGAGAGGTCAAAACAGTGGTATTTCGATGCCGGATTCGCACGAGGCTCTTCTGTCTACAGGTATTCTGACTGGAATGAGCTAAGGGCCGATGAAAAGGGTTTCAATCGTTGGCTCAAACTGGTTGCTGCAAGGTTTACCAAACAAAACATCAGTAAAGATCGCGGTGACAGGCTTTACCGGGCAGCCCAGGTCACCACGAGTGCCGCAGGTTTTGTGAGGTCGTATTTTTCTCGCACGGTGAAATAAGCGTCCAGGCAACGGTTCTGCGGCTCATGCTGATGAATGGCAGACAAAGGTGACATCGAAAGCCGCCTACCTGCAAGCGCTGGACGCGCTGGAAGCCGGAGCCGGGGCCAACCGCCTCAAGCAGCTGATGCGGACCGCCTGGTACGAACGCAACCGCTACTTTGCCAACCGCATTGCCCAGACCGAACTGCACCGCGCCTAC
>SXQV01000208.1 GCA_005792805.1 Methylococcaceae bacterium
GTTCGAGGGCAAGACCACCGGCACGCCCATCGGTCTGCTGATCGAGAACGTCGATCAGCGATCAAAAGATTACGGCAGCATCGTCGAGCAGTTCCGCCCTGCCCACGCTGATTACGCCTATCACATGAAGTATGGCTTTCGCGACTATCGCGGAGGCGGACGATCCTCGGCGCGGGAAACCGCCCTGCGGGTCGCGGCGGGTGCCATTGCCAAGAAATTTCTGCGGGAACGTTTCGGCATCGAAGTCCGGGGCTACCTGGCCCAGCTGGGCCCGATCAAGATCGAGCGCATCGTCTGGGAAGAGGTCGGGAACAATCCGTTTTTTTGCCCCGATCCCGACCGGGTGCCCGAGATGGAAAATTATATGGACGCCCTGCGCAAGGCAGGCGATTCCATCGGTGCCCGCATCAATGTCGTGGCGACCGGGGTGCCGCCCGGTTGGGGCGAACCCATTTTCGACCGGCTGGATGCCGATCTTGCCCATGCATTGATGAGCATCAATGCGGTCAAGGGGGTCGAGATTGGCGGCGGCTTCGATTGTGTCGAAGCCCGGGGAACCGAGTTCCGCGATGAAATCACCCCGCAGGGGTTTCTCAGCAATCACGCCGGTGGTGTGCTTGGCGGCATTTCCTCCGGTCAGGACATTCTGGCCAGTATCGCGCTCAAGCCCACCTCCAGCCTGCGGCTTCCGGGCCGCTCCGTCAACGTCCGTGGCGAACCGGTCGAGGTCGTCACCACCGGACGTCACGATCCCTGTGTCGGCATTCGTGCCACGCCCATCGCGGAAGCCATGACCGCCATCGTGCTCATGGATCACGGCCTGCGCCATCGCGGACAGAATGCGGATGTTCAGACCTTGCTGAATCCAATTCCCGCCAGCCCGTAAACATTTTCGGCAGCGTTGATGTCGCCGCGTGTGCCAAAAGGGCGGCTGTCCGGTTTCTATTTCGCCTATTTCTCGATACTCGGGGTACTGATCCCTTACTGGCCGCTGTTTCTGAAGCAGATCGGCCACGATCCCGCGCAAATCGGCGCGATTATGGCCATCATTCCAGCGACCAAAATGCTTTCGCCGGTCTTCTGGGGTTGGCTGGCTGATCGGACGGGTAAAGCTCTCCGGGTGATCCGCTGGGCGGCCTTCCTCTCATTACTGGCATTTTGCGGGTTGTTCCTTGACCGGAATGCGCTCACACCGCTGATTATCGTGATGCTGGCCTTCAGCTTCAGCTGGAATGCCACGCTACCCCTGTTTGATGCCGTCACCCTCGATCATCTGGCCAAAAAATCCGCACTGTATACGGGTATTCGCCTGTGGGGTTCGGTTGGGTTTCTGGTCACGGTCTGGATCATGGGTGAAGTGCTGGATGACTGGCTGCCCCTGCGGCGTTTGCCGGAAGTGATTGCGGGATTGCTGGCGCTGCAATGGCTGCTCGGCCTTGCCGTGCCTTCGCCGCGCATGACCCATCCTGTTGGGGAAAATCCCTCCATGTTCGGCATCCTCAAGCGGGGTGAAGTCATCGGTTTTTTGCTGGCGGCCATGCTGATTCAGGTGGCGCATGGTCCGTACTACGCTTTTTACTCGGTCTATCTCGACGAGCACGGCTTCTCCGACCGTGCCATCGGCCAGCTGTGGGCGTTGGGTGTCCTGGCCGAAATCGTACTGTTTCAATATTTGCCGAGGATCTATCACGTCCTCAATCTACGCAGGCTATTTCTGGCCAGTTTGTGTCTGGGCATCGTCCGCTGGCTGCTGATTGGCTGGGGGATTGAGAGCGTGAGTCTGCTGATTCTTGCCCAGTTGCTGCACGCCGCCACTTTCGGCTGTTCCCATGCGGCGGCCGTGCATATTGTCCACCGTAACTTTCAGGGGCCTCACCACGCCAAGGGACAGTCGCTTTACAGCGCGATCTGCTATGGCCTCGGCGGTGCCTTGGGCAGCCTTTACAGCGGGGAACTCTGGGTGGCTTGGGGTCCGGCCTGGGTTTTTACGGCCGCAGCGGGTTGCAGCCTGATAGCCCTGGTGATTGCCTGGCCGAAGGTGGGCCGGTGAGACCTGCTTCGGGCCGCAGGTTGCGGCGTCTGATTTCTTCAGGGCTTTTCCGAATTTCCACCGGGCTTAATCGACTGGAAAACACCTTGCCTCAGCGCAATTCTCTGACCCAATTCTCATAGGAACGGTCGACGCAATCAGCTGCCGCTGTACTGAATTTATCAGACGGCAAGAGACAGGCTTCACGAACCACACTGGGGTTGTAGCCAAATTTCTCGCGGAAAGCCCGCGTGAAATGGCTCGCATGCTTGAACCCCAGTTTCAGGGCAACTGTCGTGACGTTGACTCCATGAGGTGCGGCCAGCAGCAGCGCATGCGCACGGAATAGACGACGGTGCTGTATGTAGCCGCTCACCCCGCCCAGTGGCTTGAACAAGTTATAGAGGGATGAACGCGAAAGACCGAACCGTTGGACCAGAGCGTCCGCGCCCAAATCCGGCGACTCCAGCACCTGCTCAATGTAGGCCCGAATCGTTTCCCTCAAGGCCAATGCGGTTGGGTGAGACTCCAGCGAGTTCTCGTTGAGGCTGTAGCCACCGAAGTAACGGCCCACCAAGTCAAGCAAACCGAGACCCAGGAGCTGGGATTCAGCGGCGGGGGTGGTTTTCAGCAAGCTCCAAAGCAGCCGGATATGTTCACCCAATAATCTGCCCTGGCTCGATTCGCGGGACAGGATGCGGCCATGATGGCGCTCTGGGTCGCCCAGGTGCGGAACCAGCAGCGTTCGCGGGACCAGCAGCGTCAGATTGCGAAAGTCGTTGACTTCGGACCGAACCGTTTGTGCAGTGTCCAGGAAAAGCACATCGCCGGGTTGCGCCCTTGAGTGCTCTCGTGCTCCCCAGAGACCCCGCGTCTCACCCTCCATATAAATCTGGATCAGACAATGGTCGATACCGTCCTCGCGTATACGCTGCGCAGGCCGGTCGAATCGCTGACCGACACTGGTGGTTTCCACCAGGAGCAGTTGCCCGAGGTGAGCGCTGTCCAGGTTCGCATCAAAGTTGAGCGGGGTTGCCCCAGCGTCCCAGTCCACATCGAAGATCACCGAGATGCTCTCCTTCCATAGCGGAAAGCGCTGCTCCGGTGCCAGATCGCCTAGCCTGAATCGGGTGATGGATGTCGTTGCTATGTCCATGAGGTCAACCTGCCGACCAAAAACCTTGTGTGTGACGCGGATTTTTTCTCTTCCTGGACGCTGAGTCAACAGGTAAGGACGGAGAGTAAAGCGTGAGATTGTGCAGGTCTATAAAATGCGCCGCGAGTCGTGTAATGCAGCGTAAAACGGGTATTGGCTGGACGCTCGGATGGGGGGTACACGACTCCCTGCGATTTTTTCTATAACAAAACTGCATTCGGTTGAAGGGTCAGGTGGTGAAGTATCCTGATGGATTGATCTGCCCTATTAAGCTTTCCTGATATAGCTTGCCCATAATTTCAGCAGGTGGATCATGCAATACCTCTTGTTGTCATTAACTGTTTTTCTGTATACAGCTGGCACTCTTGCCGGGGAGTTTTGTGCAACCATTCGTTACGATAATCCGGGTGTCGGCTCCAGCGTATATGAAAATATCACAGATGATCCCGTGGAATTTATGCTTCGACTGCGTATCAATAAGGAAAAAGAGATAGCCAGATTTCGTGGTGAGATCTGTGAAAAGGAGTATGGATCAGCTGGCCAGAACATAGTCGAGGAGTGCAAGCAGTCCTACGGTTATATCCGACCAATTAAGGCGTTACCGGAGGACGCTTCACGAAGTGATCTCGCCGCCAGTTCAGGCGTGGTTGGGGGGCTTGAATTTTATCTGGATGAGAAGGTTGATTTCCAGACCGAAATGGCAAGGGCTATGTGCGCAGCAAAACCGGACCAAGCCGCCAGAAGTCAATGTGTGAAATGTTATCTGGCCCCCTTTCTCCCCTTCTGTCGTTCTCGTCCGGCGAGTTTATTCGCGACAGACGGAGTGCAAAATGAAGAACTACAGGATGTAGAGCTTGCTCACAGGATTCGTTTGCCGTTGGGTCAAGATACAGGCCGAGTAGAGACCCGGGTTGTTCTGCGCGGTACAGAAACCACAAAAACCGAGCTCATTGCCGGCAGCCTGACATTAGTAAAATGCCCAAAACCAAGCAGCGAAGAACGCAAGACGGAGCAGCAGATGACTAAAGAAATAAATCGTATCACAAGGCCGTGACATAGTTGATGGAACTGGCCATAACATGCCGGAACAGTCTGTTGTTGTGGCCTCGGTTAGGCGGGTTTATTGAATAAGATATGCCAATCGTGTGGCAATAATAAGCATGAGGTTTTTATGAATATCCGTAATAATACATCCAGACTTTTCAGGAGAAGTCTCTTCTCTGCAGTCATCGCTGTGACTCCGGCGATTGCAAAGGCCGATTGGGCCTGGTCGCCCAACGTCAGTACTTTGAGCTCACCCGGATTGAAGGCCACGAATATCCGGCTTGCATCGGATTCCCGTGGGAATGTGAGTGGAATATGGCTGCAAAGCACCAGCCCGGGTGCGGGCTATGATGAGAGTTGGCTGGTGCAAAGTGCGCGTTTCAACCCCGCTGCGGATACCTGGGGTTCAGCCAGTATGTTGGGTAATACAGGCCGGGGGTTGGGCATTCCTGTTCTGGCGGTCGATGAGATCCGTGCTTGGGCGCTCTGGCGTTCAGAAAATGGAGGAACTGACACGGTTCAGGCATCGCTTTATGAGGCGGGTCAATGGGCCAAACCCATCACCCTCAGTGCCGGGAATCGATCTTCAGTAGAGCCTGAGGTAGTCGCCGATGGTGCAGGAGGATTCGCGGGAATTTGGAAGACGCAGCCGCAGCCGGGAGTCATACAGCGTACCCAAACAGTCGGTGCCGGTCTTCAGTGGGCTACTCCCGTGGATGTAAGCCCAGTGAATCAGGATGCCGATTCCCAACTAATCGTGCGGAACTTTGGGGGCGGAAGTTCCCCATCGACCATGACGCTTTGGCGAACCACGGAGGGGGCGGGAAAGTGGGCGATTCTGAGTTCGCGTTCGGATAAACCCGGCGAGAATCAGCGTGTCTCTCCTCCGGGGGGCTACATCTCAAACATCCATGCGGCAAGTGATGCCGGCGGCAGTGTCATCGCGGTCTGGGAATCCCATACCGGCGATGATGAGCACCTCATTCAAAGCGCTCGCTGGAGCAGCGGACAGTGGAGTCAGCCAGTTACGCTGAGCGCGGCCGGCAAGATGGCTCTCCGTCCAGTCATTGCCGCCAGGGAAAATAATGTCACCGCCCTGTGGGTGATGGATAGCGGAACCGGCATGGTGATTCAAAGCGCCCGCTATGAGCATGGCGCCTGGGGGAATCCGCTGAATGTAGGGAGTGCGGGCTCCAGCAATCCCGCCAGGGAAGGCGGCTACCCGCAACTGGTCGCTGATACGGACGGCCAGGCGATAGCGATATGGCAACACCGCAACAATCAGGGGGTGACCGTCCACAGTGCGCGCTTTGCGTCCGGCCAGTGGAGCCAGGCACAGACGGTAGGCACCGGGGGGCAGGACAACGCCTTCCCCCAAATTGCCAGCGCCGGCCATGACACCGCCGGGGGCGTCAAAGTCGTGGCGGCATGGCTGCAGGATGGCGTGGTCGTCAGCACGACGGGCTCTGAAAACTCCGCCCCCACATTCAGCCTCACCCTCGTCAAATCGGGTGATGGCAAGATCGTTAGTGATCCGGAGGGCATCGATTGCGGCACAACTTGCAATGCGGATTTTGCCCAAGGTCAGTACGTGTTCTTGTTTGCTACGCCGGGTCCCGGTCAGGTCGTGGGAGGATGGTCCGGAGATTGTGCCCAGTTTATCGGCCCTCCCCGCCAGTCCTGCATGCTCACCATGAATGCCAGCAAACGGGTTGGCGTCACCTTCCGTTCCGCCTCCGCCAGAACGCACACGGTGAATGCCATCCTGAACGGCGACGGCAAAGGCGGCATCACCAGCGACCCCGCCGGCATCGCCTGCTCCAATGACCCCCAGGGGCGCATTATTTGCAACGCTCAAATAGCCGAGTTTGAGGAAAACACCCGGGTCACCCTCACCGCCGATGCGGCGGCAGGTTCCTTCTTCTCAACCTGGTCAGGGGCCTGCAAGGGCAAGCACCCCGTGTGCACCTTCAGGGTGGGCAAACAAAACAGGGTGATCAAAGCGGTCGCCACCTTCCAGCCCAATCCGACACTCGCCGTGCAGAAACGCGGAACGGGGGCGGGCAGCATTCGCAGTGACAACGGCAGCATCGACTGCGGCACTGCATGCAGCGCGAGCTTCGACAAGGGTGCGGTGGTGACCCTGACGGCGACCCCGGAAGCCGGTTCCCGTTTCACCGGATGGGGCGGCGCCTGTAGCGGCAAACGCGAGGTCTGCCGGGTCACCCTGGGGAAAAGCAAAAAGGTGGTGGCTAACTGGATAGGCATGGACACCATGTCAGGCAATGACGTTGTCCCTGAATTTTGCATCAAGGAGTCGCCAAAGTTCAACGCCGCCCAGTGTTGGCAGCTACAGGCTGGCTCAATAGTCAGGCCCTGATCCGTCACTCTCCTCATGCTCGGCATCCGGCGGGCGTGAGGGGACAAAGGCTCCAGTGTCAACCGTGACAGTGGCCCGAAACCGAGTCGATAGGACGCTGAAGCGGGAAGTCGCAACGACGGTCAACAACCAGACAGGAACAACATGATCCAAGGCAGAAGCCCAGCTGAATCACGTCAAGGCGTAGGTTCGGGGCGGTTGCCTAAACGGATGGCCGGAGACCGGCCAATTAAGCACCCAGAGAAAATTCAGACATGACTTCCAATGATTTCCAGCATACCCACTGGTCTCCCCTGTATCGGACAGCCACTCTGATCCTGGGAGCGGCTCTCTGCTCGCCGGCCGCCAGCGCAGGGTCGGCCAGCCTCCAGGCTCGTCCCCCCTTGACGTAGCGAGCATTGTCACTGAACCCACAGTTGACGATCGACTTGAATCGAACATTGGAATCCAATATGAAAAGAGTTACCCCAATCTGCACCGGACTACTGGCCGGTCTGCTGTTTACTTTTCTTGCACCGGCCACCCCGGCGGCATCAATCGTGGAAGTCAGTCAACCGGATACTGCCGCCCGGGAAATGTCGGTCACGCTCGACCGCTGGGGCCATGCCACCGTCGTCTGGACGGTCAATGGTTCTGAATCGACCAGGCCGCTTCAAAGCCGGTACGAATCGAATGGCTGGCAGGAATGGGTCAATATCGAGTCGCCGGGAAGCAACTGGAACCCCCGGTTAGCGCAGGCGGACGAGTTGACTACAGCGGTCTGGCTGTCTTTTCATGACGGGTATTACCGTGTCTATGGTGCGGGTTCCTTTGCGGGCTACTGGAGCCAGCCGCAGATACTCAGTACTCCTGAGCCATTCTGGCCTGCGCCGACGGTGGCGATGGACGGACAAGGGTGTGCCATTGCCGCCTGGTCAGTGGAGCATGGCATCAGTAGCCGACATTTTTGTCAGGGCGGATGGGGCCCTGAGACCAGCCTGACCGGGGACGACAGGAGTCGGAGTCCGCAGCTGACGGCCAATGCGTCTGGCTCTGTGATTGCCGTCTGGGAGCAGGCTGGAGGGTCACACCATGCAATCGCCATGGCCCGTTATGAATCCGGGCGCTGGTCAGCTCCCGAGGTTCTGCATCAGTCCAGCGACATCGTGGCGCGTCCGCAAGCGGTATTGGACGATCGGGGGAATGCCGTCGTGGCCTGGGAAGCGGCAGGCGCTAACGGAACTCGTCTGATTCAGGCCCGGCAGTTTCATGCTGGTGCCTGGTCACCCGCAGTTGACTTGAGTTCGACGCTGGCAATGGCGGCGAAACCCCAGCTGTCGATGGATAGGGCTGGCACCGTGATGGCGGTCTGGGGTATCCGTGTCGGGGATGATCTGCTGGTGCAAAGCGCTTATTTGGCACATGGGCATTGGTCACCGGCCAGAACCCTGGGTGTCGCGGGGCATGCTGACAACTGGGGAGAACGGGGCCTGCCGGCTCCCCGGATTGCGTCCATGGGCGCGCGGCAATTCACGGCCATCTGGGCTTCCTACGCCGATAGAGAAAACACGGGTGCGGTTAACCGCGCAAGTTTCCAGCAAGGCCGCTGGGACTCGGCCGAACAGCTCACCACCACGTCTGGTTTCCCGGAGGTTGATGTCGCCGCTCAACCGGACGGACAAATGATTCACGTATGGAATAACTCAGGGGTGATTCAGGCGCTAAGTCTTGGACTCAATGCCCGGTTATTGTCAGTGAAACGCTCCGGTGCAGGCCGTGTAACCAGCAATCCGGGTGGAATTGATTGTGGTGAGGATTGCAGTGCCAGTCTGGGTCATCGGCAACGGGTTGAGTTACAGGCCGAGCCGGCTCCAGGTGCCCGGTTCCTGGGTTGGTCGGGGGCTTGTTCGGGTAAAAAAACCACCTGCCGGGTTCGCATGATGCGGAATCGAATAGTTAAGGCGCGATTTGAGCGCTGACTCGATCACCCCCAACCCCCCGAATTTCACCCAACTGCATGAAGAAACGATTTTTTAGTTACCCACTTGAGGAAATCATGATGAAAAAATCCAGCAGCACGCTGATCGCCGGTTTGACACTTGCTGCCTCGGCAATGCCGGTCTTCGCTCTCTCGCCCACCGCGCCTGCGGGTTATTGCAGCAGCGCCACACTGAAAGGAACCTATGCCTATTCCGGCACCGGCGTAACCAAGGAGACCGGCAGCCCGGGTGTTGTCTACGTTCAGGCCGGTATGGAAAGTTACGACGGCAAAGGTCATGTCGTGGGCTACGGCAGCGATAAGACCAGCGCGATGGACGACGCCAGCAACGCACGCTATGAGGCCACGTATACGGTCAACCCGGATTGCACGGGTACCTTGACCTATGAAGAGGAGGGCGTGCTGTTTGAGGAAAATCTCTATGTCAATCCGGACGGCGCTGCCCTGCGCTACCTCAGCAGAACCCAGGGGCAGTTCTGGGCCGGGGAGGAGCAGAGAATCAGCCGGAAACTGATGGTTCGATAATTCCGGTAGCCGCTATCGGATCGGGGAGTCGTGCGGTGGCTCCCTTAAGTGCCGCCGCCCATCCATGCCTGAACTATTCCGGGCGGGTGGTTGCGGTGATGTTGGCGGGTTTTGCAGGCCCGGTATTCAGAGCATCCCCAACTGCAACTGCGCCACTTCCGACATGCGATCCCGCGACCAGGGCGGGTCGAAGACAACTTCCACGCGAACCTGATTGACGCCGGGCAGGCTTTTGACAGCCGCCTCGGCGTCATATTGCAGCACCGGCCCCATGCCGCAGCCGGGTGCGGTGAGGGTCATGATGACGTGCACGTCGTTTTGGCCGGAATCCAGCGGTTTCACGCCGCAGTGATAGACCAATCCCAGTTCGACGATGTTGACCGGGATTTCCGGGTCGTAAATCGTGCGCAGGACTTCCCAGACATTTTTCTCGACCGCTTCGGCATCGGTGCCACTGACGATGTTGGTATGGATCGGGGGCTCTTTGCCGATGGCATCGGCATCTTCACCGGCAATCCGTACCATGTGGCCGGTTTCGTCGAGTACCGTGAAGTTTCCGCCCAGGGACTGGGTCAGCGTGACGATGTGGCCTTTGGGTAGTGCGTCCGGGGTGCCATCGGGAATACGCACGACATTGACATCCCGTTGCAGGCAAATGCTTTCACGACCGTAACCAAGCATGGACATAAGGTGGGCTCCGGTAATCAGTGCGGGTTGATGACGGATGGTGGGCCGAGCAGCCGGGTGATCTCCTCGGCGTGAGCGGCGGGTGCGGGGAGCGTATCTGGGTGCTCTCCCGGAAAGGCGCGTAAACGGATTGGGCTGCGCATGGGGCCGGGGGTGAACAGCCGGGAGTGCAGGCCAAAACTTTCCGTTTCTGCGTTGAGGATGCGGGCATAACCGGCCAGGCCGAGTTTGGCGACCCCATAGGCTCCCCAGAAAGCCTTGCCGTCGCCGACCCCCGAGTCACCGACGAAGACGGCCGATGCGTCGCCGGTTTCGATTAAAAGCCGGCTGACGGCGCGTGTCAGCAAGAAGGGTGCCGTCAGATTGACCTGTAATAGCCGCTGCCAGCGGGCACCATCTATCTCCGAACAGGGGGTCAGATGACCGAGTTCAGCCGCGCAGTGCATGATTCCGTGCAGTCCACCCAGCTCCCGCCGCAAGCTCTCGCCAAGGTCGGCATAATCCTGCTCGCTCGCGCCCGCCAGATCCAGCGGATAAATGGCGGGCGTTTGGCCACCGCTGGTGATGATCTCGTCGTAGAGTTTTTCCAGCCTGGGGATATGGCGAGCCAGCAGGACCACGGTGGCTCCGGCGTGTGCGCAGGCTCTTGCCGCGACCGAACCGAGTGCGCCGGTGGCACCGGTAATCAGGATGACCCGGTCTTCCAGTGATGGTTTGCTCATCGTCCCGCCTCGATCCAGGTAATCAGGTCGCCCGGACACTCCAGCGTGTCATCCGCCCCCCAGGCGTCAACATCCTCGTCTGCCGCGATGTACCCGTAGAGCGCGGCCAGGGTCGCCATGCCGGCGCGCCGTCCGGCTTCGATATCGCGTGCGGCATCGCCGATGTAGACGCAATGCTCTGGCTGAATTCCCAGGCGCTGACTGGCTTCCAGCAGGGGCAGAGGGTGTGGCTTGGTTTGCGGCGTGGTGTCCCCGCTGATGATGCAATCCGTTCTTTGCGTCAATTTCAGTGCCTCGGCCAGGGGATCGGTGAGCCGGCTCTGTTTGTTGGTGACGATTCCCCAAGGCAGTCCACGTGCGTCCAGTTCGTCGAGAACCGATTCCATGCCGGAGAAATACTGCGTCTGGTTGGCGACATTCGCCTCGTAATGTTCGAGCATCCGGTCCATCAGCCGGGAAAAGAGAGCGGCATTTTCGCTGCTGACCTCGTTGGCCTGCGGAAAATTGAAAACCGGGCGTTGCTCTACCGTCTTGACGACCCAGTAGCCCAGCATGGTCCGTGCACCCCCGGAGATATAGGGTCTGGCCTCAGCGATCGGGCACGGGGGCAGACCTTCTGACAGCAGTGCCCAGTTGGCGGAAGCGACCAGATCCGGCGCGGTATCCAGTACGGTCCCGTCGAGGTCGAACAGCACGGCGTTGACGGGTTCGCGGAGCATCACGGCCTTCATTCGGCGGGTTTTTCGAAGGCGGCCAGATAATTGACGTCAATGTCCCTGGGGCTCAGGTTGAACTGGCCGGTAATCGGGTTGTAGGTCACGCCTTCCAGGCCCAGGAGTTCCAGTCCATTGTCGCGTGTCCAGTGACTGAGCTCGGATGGCCGAATGAACGTGGAAAAGTCGTGCGTGCCTTTGGGGATCATGTTCAGCAGGTATTCCGCTCCGACAATCGCCAGCAAATAGGCCTTTAATTTGCGGTTCAGGGTTGAGAAGAACAGGCGGCCACCGGGCTTGACCAGGCGGGCGCAGGCGCGGACCACGGAGGCGGGGTCTGGCACATGTTCCAGCATTTCCATGCAGGTGACATGGTCGAAGCTGGCGGGTTGCCTTTCCGCCAGCTCTTCAACGCTGACCTGTTGGTAGTCGATGGACAGCCCCCCCTCCCTGGCGTGTTCCCGGGCGACGGCGAGCAGCTCGCCGCCGAGGTCGATGCCGGTCACATCAGCACCCGCCTGGGCCAGCCCTTCGCTGAGTATCCCGCCGCCGCAACCGACATCGATAACGCGCTTGCCGGATAATCCGGCATGGGAGCGGATGAATTGCAGGCGCAGGGGATTGACCGCATGCAGGGTTTTGAACTCGCCTCGGGGGTCCCACCAGCGGTCGGCCAGTGCGCCGAATTTTTCAATTTCGTGTTCGTGTACGTTTGCAGCGGTGCTCATGGCGTTTTCCTAAGGGTTCTGGGCGGTAAGGATTCTGGCGGGTGTAGTTTCACAGGGATCAGGTCAGCAGCTTTTCCCGCCAGGCACGGGCTTTCTGGCTAATGTCCCCGATATCCAGCGTGGTCAGTTCCCGATTTTTCAGCAAGCGGCGTCCGCCGACCCAGACATCGCTGACTTGGTGGCGGCTGGCTGCATAGACGAGGTTGGAAATCGGATTGAACAGCGGCTGGGTCTCGATGCGGTCAAGCCGAATGGCGGTAATGTCGGCCCACTTGCCGGGCTCCAGTGAGCCGATCTCCGCGTCCAGACCCAGTGCCCTGGCACCATTCAGCGTGGCCATGCGGAGGGCCGTCGGTGCAGGGATGACGCTGGCATCGCGGGCGACTGCCTTGGCTAGCAGCGCGGTCATGCGCATTTCTCCCATTACATCCAGGTCGTTATTGCTCGCCGCGCCATCGGTACCGATGGCGACATTGACACCCGCTGCAACCAGTTTTGCGACCGGGCAGAAACCGCTGGCCAGTTTCAGGTTCGACTCCGGACAATGCACTACGCTGGCGCCGGTTTTTGCGATAAGGTCAATTTCCTCATCGGTGAGTTGCGTCATGTGTACGGCGATGTAGCCGGGGCCGAGCAACTCCAGCTGCTTCAGCCGGTTGATCGGGCGCATTCCGAACTGCTGGCGGCTTTGTTCGATTTCTTCCGCCGTCTCATGCAAATGCATGTGGATAGGCAAATCCAGTTCCGCAGCCAGTGTGGCGATACGTAACAGCGGCTCATCGGAAACTGAGTAGGGCGCATGGGGGGCGAAGGCGAACGACACGAGCGTGTCGTTCAGCAGTTCATCACGGAGTGCCAGTCCCTTTTCCAGATATTCGGCTGGGCCGCTGGCCCACGCGCTGGGAAAGTCGACCAGAATCATGCCGAGCATGGCCCGCATGCCGCAGCGGATGGCTTGCTGGGCGGTGACTTCGGGGAAAAAGTACATGTCGCTGAAGCAGGTGATGCCGCCACGGATCATTTCTGCCATGGCGAGATCGGAGCCATCCCGCACAAAAGCTTCGCCCATCCACTTTTGTTCGAGTGGCCAGATGTGATCGGTGAGCCACTCCATCAGCGGACGGTCATCGGCGATGCCACGCATCAGCGACATCGCCGCATGAGTATGTGCGTTGATCAGGCCGGGAATTAGCGCATGTTCGGGGAATTCCTCGACACTGGCCAACGGGTACCTGGCCCGGGCTGCCCCGGCGGGCAGGATGTCGAGTATGCGCCCGTCGCGCATGACCAGCGCATGGTGTTCAAGCACCAGGCTGTCCGGTTCAACGGGAATGATCCAGCGGGCGGATAAAAGCTGTTCTGCGGCAGACATGCTAAAACCTAGTATTTCAGTAAACTTTACCACAGGCTGCCGGGCTGCATGTGGCGTCAAACCCGGCATTTTAATCCATGCGGGCTGAATTCATGGGGTGCCGGCGCTGAGATGAGGGTCTTTTATCCGCTCGCCAATCCCCTGTCTACCGCTCCAGATGGAGGACACCAACCTCCGGATAGCCGATGGTGCACTGGAACCGGCGGCGGCCAGCGCAGGGATGCAACGATGGGTGAAGCGTGTTTGCGCGTTCCCGGTGTCGGCCAGTATCATCGGCGCATGAACCCGTTGACGATAATGCTTCTCCCCTCGCTGATCCCGTCTCACTGATTTTCCGCAGTTGCTGCGGATTCCTGAATTTTCTCCAAAACACGGCTTAATGACATGAATCAACCAGGCAAGGTCTCCGGCTACCGCTCCCTTTTTATCTGGCTCGCCGTGGCCCTGTTTGGTGCCGCATCGGTGGGCGGAATTGCCCTGAACAGAGGGGAGACGGTCAATAGCTTCTGGTTTGTTACGGCTGCCGTATGTATTTACGCGCTGGGCTATCGGTTCTACAGCGCTTTTGTAGCGGCCAGGGTGCTGGTGCTGGATGGTTCGCGGGCGACGCCGGCGGAGCGTTTCGAGGATGGGCGTGATTTTGTGCCGACCAATAAATGGGTGGTCTTTGGGCATCACTTCGCGGCGATTGCCGGACCAGGCCCGCTGATCGGGCCGACGCTGGCGGCACAGTTCGGCTATCTTCCGGGGACGCTATGGATTTTGATTGGTGCGGTCATTGGCGGTTGTGTGCAGGATTTCGTCATTCTGTTCTGCTCGATCCGCCGTGACGGACGGTCACTGGGGCAGATGGCGCGGGATGAGTTGGGGCCGATCGGTGGCAACACGGCGATGCTGGGCGTGATGAGTATCATGATTATTCTGATCGCCGTGCTGGGCCTGATCGTAGTGAATGCAATGAAACACAGTCCCTGGGCGGCCTCGACAGTCGGCGCGACGATTCCGATTGCCATGGTCGTCGGTTTCTACATGACCAGGCTGCGCCCGGGGCGGGTAATAGAGTCTACCGTTCTCGGTGTTGGACTGCTGTTTTTTGCAGTCTGGGGCGGTGGCTACATTGACCACCATGAAGGGCTGCGCGGCTGGTTTGACTACGATGCCGAACCGCTGGCGTTCATGGTGATTGCCTACGGCTTTGCGGCGGCGGTATTGCCGGTGTGGCTGCTGCGGGCACCGCGTGATTATCTGTCGACGTTTATGAAGCTTGGCACGATCGCCGCGCTGGCAATTGCCATCATCGTCTTGCATCCGGAAGTCAAAATGCCGGCAGTGACGCGCTTTATCGACGGCAGCGGACCGATCTTCGGCGGCAAGCTGTTTCCCTTTGTGTTCATCACCATTGCCTGCGGGGCGATTTCCGGGTTCAATGCCCTGATCTCGTCCGGCACCACGCAGAAACTGCTGGCAAACGAGGCGGATGCGCGATTTATCGGATACGGCGCAATGATGATGGA
>SXQV01000209.1 GCA_005792805.1 Methylococcaceae bacterium
CCTGGCACGCGCAGCATGTCGCCGAACGAACAGAGGATGGCGCCGGGGCGATGGGCGATCTCAATAGCCTTGTCGATGTATTCCAGCGGCGTGACACAGACCGGGCAGCCGGGCCCATGAATCAGCTCGACGCCCTCGGGCAGCATTCGGTCTATGCCCTGTTTAAGAATGGCATGGGTCTGGCCGCCGCAGACTTCCATGATCGTCCAGGGCCGGGTACACCGCTTCGCAATGGCCTCGGCCAGTGCAGCGACCCGATCCGGCGCGCGGTATTCACTCTGATACCTCATGGCGCGGCTCAATCCGGCCCCAGTTCGCTCAGTGCGGCAAATTCCGCCAGCGCGGCCCGCGCCTCCTCCTCATCCAGTTCAGAGATCGCGCAACCCGCATGGACGATCACGTAAGCACCGACCCCGGCGCCGGGCGTGAAAGCCAGGCTGACCTCCTTGATTGCGCCCCCAAAGCTGACCCGCCCCAGCCGCCCGGCGGACGCGGATTCAGACAGACTGACAATTTTCCCCGGTACGGCCAGACACATGGGACTATCCCTCTGGATGACGAAAAATAAAAAACGGACCTTGCCATTTGATCGCGCATTGCCGCGTTCTGTCACGCGGTAGCGGCTACAATAGCCGGATTTTGAGCCGCTTGAAACTCGCGACATGAAAGTCCTGCATTGCTCATGGATCCCCGAGCCCACCGATGCCTTCATTCAGCCAGGCGATCTGTGGTTATGGGTAGAAGATGGGGCGATACGGGACCAACCCGGAAAAAACCGGCACCCGCGCCATCTGCCGAAAACCGAACTGGTTGCCTTTCTTGAAGGCTCGCTGGGCCTAACGATTTCCGCTTATGAGCGACGCTTCAATTTCGCTCTTCAAACCGTCACCCTGCCCACGCTCGACGGCCTCCCCCTGCCGGTACCGGAGTTCGAGCATGGCGTCGATGAAGCCTTGCCGCCCACCCCGCTCCACACCTGGGAGGTCGACGCCTATCGGCAGGTTCGTCCGATTCCCCAGCTGGGGGAACTGCGATTCCTGGCCTTCTGCCATGGCCCGGACACCCGGCCAGGCAGCGATCTGCTGTTCTGGCATTACTTCACCCAGTCCATCAAATCGGTCATCCTGCGCGACCGCTATATCCCCGCACTGATCTACCGGGAAACCAGCGCCTCGAGTTATGAGTTGCATGCCGGCTGGGAAATCGTCTCGGACGAATACGAGCAGCTGATCCGGGAAGCCGCCCTGCACATGCCCGATACCTGCGCCATCATCGGGGGACACCGCTATGAAAAAACCAGTCTGCTAAAGCATTGCGCCGAAGTACTGATACAGCGCGTGGTCACCCATGGCGCGGCTTCGGTGAAGATCGAGCGACGCATCCGCGACACGCTGGTCGAAGCCGCACGGCAGGAACTCCAGTCCCGCCATCCGTGGAAAACCGACGCGGGTCTGGCCATCTATCAGGATTGGCAAAGCTGGCGCCGCAAACTCACGGGGCACCGCACGGAAGCCGGGTTCAGCCTGCTGTTTCAGTTGCGGGAAGCGGAAACCGAACATCAGCCCTGGCGGCTGGAAATGCTGGTCGCGCCGCGCCGGGATCCCTCCCTGCAAATCCCCCTGTCCCAGTATTGGTCACACGCTGAGCCAGCGCGGCTAGCCTTCGCCGCCCTTTGCGGCAGCAGCTTCACCCAGAACTTGCTGCTGGCCCTCGGTCAGGCGGCCCGTATTTATGGCCCCCTCTGGGTCGGGCTGGATGAAGCAGAGCCCTCGGGGATCGACCTCGCGCTGGAAGACGCCTTTGCCTTTCTGCAAGAAGATGCCTGGGTTCTGGAGGATGCCGGCTTTACCGTTCTGGTGCCGTCCTGGTGGACGCCGCAGGGACGCCGTCGAGCCAAAATCCGCTTGCAGGCCAGCGGCACTTCCCCCTCCGGCGCCAATCGGCGGAATGCCATGGATTTGCAGAATCTGATCGCCTACCGCTATGACCTGGCGCTGGGTGATGAATCACTGGACGAGTCCGAATGGGCCAGTCTGGTCGAGAGCAAGTCGCCGCTCGTGCAATTTCGTGGCCGCTGGCTGGCGCTGGATCGGGAGAAGATGCGCGAGATGCTGGATTTCTGGCGTCGCCACCGCGACGATGAATCCGGCATGAGTCTGCCTGAACTCATGCGCAAATCGGCCGAGGATGCCGATTTCTTCGAGATCGAGCCACGTCAGGCGCTGGCCGAGATGCTCGGCAAATTACGCGATCACAGCCAGCTGGAACCCGCCGAGAATCCGCCGGGGCTGGAGGCGCAGCTGCGCGACTACCAGAAGCGCGGGCTGGCCTGGGTGTCTTTCCTGGAAAGCCTGGGGCTGAATGGCTGTCTGGCCGATGACATGGGGCTCGGCAAAACCATTCAGGTATTGGCCCGGCTGATCCAGGAACGCATCGGAACCGAAACACAGCCACCCACCCTGCTGGTCGCGCCGACGTCGGTCATCGGCAACTGGAAGAAAGAAATCGAGCGTTTTGCCCCCGGGCTCAAGGCATTCATCCATCACGGCACGGTGCGGGTGCGCGACGCCGGGGCGTTCGAGCAGGCCTGCCTGGCCTGCGATGTGGTCATCACCTCCTACGCGCTGGCTCGGCGGGATGAAAAAATCCTGTCGACTATCCGCTGGCGGCGCATCGTGCTGGACGAGGCACAAAACATCAAGAACCCGGCCTCGGCACAGAGCAAAGCCGTGCTCAAGCTGACCGCTGACCATCGTCTGGCCCTGACCGGAACGCCGGTCGAAAACCGGCTGCTCGATCTCTGGTCCATCTTCAATTTCCTCAATCCCGGCTATCTGGGCAAACAGTCGCAATTCCGCCAGCGTTACGAGCTCCCCATCCAGCGCGACAACGACCCGCGCCGTGCCGACATGCTCAAACGGCTGATCGAGCCCTTCGTCCTGCGCCGGGTCAAAACCGACCCCGACATCATCCGCGACCTGCCAGACAAGCTGGAAAACCGGCAATACTGCAACCTCAGCAAGGAACAGGCCTCGCTTTACGAAGCCGTGGTGCGGGAAGTCGAACAGCGTCTGGGAACGGCGGATGGCATCAATCGTCAGGGACTGATCCTGTCGACGCTCACCCGCCTGAAACAGATCTGCAACCATCCCGCCCAGTTTCTGCACGATGGCAGCCCCTTTGCCAGCAACCGCTCACCGAAGCTGGAGCGGCTTTGCGACATGCTGGGCGACGTCATCGGCGAAGGCGAAAGCGCACTGGTGTTTACCCAGTTTGCCGAAGTCGGCGGTCAGCTCGAAAAGCATCTGCGCGAGCAGCTGGATTGCCCGGTTTTCTATCTCCACGGTGCCGTGCCCGCCGCCAAACGCGAACGGATGATCTCGGAGTTCCAGGATGCCGAAACCGGCCCCGGCGTGTTCATCCTGTCCCTGCGGGCGGGCGGTGTCGGCATCACGCTGACCAAGGCCAACCACGTTTTCCACTTCGACCGCTGGTGGAATCCGGCCGTGGAAGATCAGGCCACCGACCGCGCCTTTCGCATCGGTCAGCGCAAGAACGTGTTCGTTCACAAGTTCATCACCCTCGGCACACTGGAAGAACGCATCGACAAGCTGATCGAAGAAAAGAAACAGGTCGCTTCGCTGATCGTCGGCAATGACGAATCCTGGCTTACCCAGCTCGACAACGACACGTTCAAGCAGCTCATTGCGCTGAACAAGATGGCGGTGCTGGAATAATTACCTCCGCGATACCCCACGGCAAAAATCACCCATGAACCGTCCTGTTCTCTTCGCCGCTTTCCTCATGGCCAGCGATTTACCCACGGCCTGCCTCGGAGAAAACTGGGTGCCGCTCCCGGTGCCGGGATTCGAGGGCATTTCTTCCTATTACGTGGATACCGACTCCATGGTACGAAAAGGCCGCATCGTCCGGGTTTGGGAGCGGCTGGTCTTTTCCTACCCGCATCATCTGCCGCCGGTCGGCCGGGTAGAGTCGTCCAAATATCACATAGCCTACGACTGCGCCCACAAATCGGCCGCCGTACTTGAGACCACCTTCTACAAAGACGCCGACTCACTGAATGAACTGGAGCGCCGGATACGCGCCAAACCCAAGTATCTGGTCATTGCCCCAGGCTCTTCTCCTGAACACAAGCTGGACGAAGTCTGCCGGCTGGCCAAATGGCGCTAACTGCCTGAACCCGCCGTCAAAAACGTCAATCGCTTAGAATGCCGGTTCGGATGAATCAGCCGGACACAGAGGATGAAGTCCGGGGCATCTGCTTTCTTCGCGCCAACCTGGGAGCACCTCATGTATCAACTTCTCGCCATCGCTTTGGGCGGATCCGCCGGGGCCGTGGTGCGTTTTCTGGTCGCCAATGGCATTCATGGCTGGCTGGGCCGGGAATTTCCGTATGGCACCTTGTTTATCAATGTGTCTGGCTCTTTCCTGATGGGCCTGCTGACGGAGTTGATGCTGCAACGGTTTGCGGTCGCGGCGGAATATCGTGCGGCGGTGCTGATCGGTTTTCTCGGCGCCTATACGACGTTTTCCACCTTCGCGCTGGAGACGCTGGTCCTGTTCGATCAAAGCGGCTTCCTCAAGGGCTTCCTCAACATTCTGCTCAGCGTCCTGCTCTGCCTGATCGCGGTGTGGGTTGGCCTGCTCTGGGGCCGGACGCTGTTTACCGGTGCGGCTTTGCCCTGGACCGGCCAGGGCTGGGCTTACCTCGGCCTGGTACTGGGCTGGGGAATCGCATTCGGTAGCGTATTGCTGGCAGCGCTGGCGTTTCGGTGGTTCGCGATGCCCGACGAGCAGCGGGCGATTTTGCTGATTGTCCTGCTGGGGGCGGCCACCATGGCATCCACCCTGTGGATGGCATTCAGACTGACGGATGCCCGCCTGGATCTGGCGGGTCTCTTCACCCTTTTCATCCTCAACGGACTCTGCGGCGGTGCAGTGCTCTGGCTGGGCAATCACCTGGGAAACTGGTTATGGCAACTCAATCTGTCACGGTAGTTCGGATTTATGTGCGCGAGGGGGAACACGCCGCCGGCAAGCTGATGACGTTTCTGCAGAAGGAGGCAAAGGTCGCGGGTGCCACGATTTTTCGGGGTACCTCCGGTTTCGGCACCGATGGCAAAACCCACACCACCTCGCTGCTGGCCCTGTCGCTGGACTTGCCGGAAGTGGTCGAGTTTTACGACACCCCGGAACGGGTCGCGGCGGTACTGACCTTAATGGAAAATAAAATGCCACTGCCGCATGTCATCAGCTGGCCGGCTTTTTTGCATCTGCCCGCTGACCGGGCGAAGTGCTGAGCGCAAGCCGCCTCGCCGTGAAGCAAGAGCAAAGCCGATTCGAGGAGTTGCAGGCCGCCTGGCTGTACCGGCAGATCGCCACGCGCGAGAAGAACCGGACGATGCGGCAGCTGTTCCTGAAACTCGCGGAGCGGGCCGATCAGCAGGCCGGGGTTTGGGAGTCGCAACTCAAGCAATCAGGCCTCCGGGCCAAGCCGTTCCGGCCCAGCCGACGAGCGCGGTTCGTCGGTCACCTGAGCCGCTGGCTGGCACCGAAAACCCTGCGTCCCCTGCTGGCCAGCCTGAAGATCCGTGGGCTTTCGGCCTACTCCGGTGATCATCTCACTTCGCAGCATCCCACGCCGGCCAACAGCGACGAGGTTGGCCGACGTCATGGCGGCATCGCGGGCGGGAATTTGCGGGCCGCCGTTTTCGGCATCAACGATGGTCTGGTGTCCAACACCAGCCTGATCATGGGCATGGCGGGTGCGCAGCCGGATTCGTCACTGGTTCTGCTGACGGGAGTTGCCGGCATGCTGGCCGGGGCGCTATCCATGGCTTCGGGCGAATACATTTCCATGCGCTCGCAACGTGAACTGTTCGAGCACCAGATCGATCTGGAGCGCGCCGAACTGGCCTTGTACCCGGAAGAGGAAGCGGAAGAACTGGCGCTGATCTACGCCGCACGCGGCATGAGCCTGCATGAGGCGAGGCGCTTTACCCAAAAACTCGTCAAGCAGCCGGAGAAGGCGCTGCATCTGCTGTCCCGGGAAGAACTGGGCTTGAACCCCGACGACCTGGGCTCTCCCTGGGCGGCGGCGTTTTTCTCATTCACCGCCTTCACCGTCGGCGCCCTGATTCCGCTCGCTCCCTTCATTCCCATGCTGCACATGGAGGCCGGGTTACCCGCTTCTGCCGGGCTGGCGGGCGGTAGCCTCTTCATCACCGGTGCCGCGCTAAGCCTGTTTACTGGAGGCAGCGCCCTGTATGGGGGATTCAGAATGTTGCTGATTGGCGCGACCGCCGGGTTCACCACCTACGGCATTGGCAGCCTGTTTGGCGTGAAGGTCGAGTGAGCGTAGCCCCGCACTGGCCCGCTTAGGATGAAAGCAAATCCGCCCGGCCATAGCGGGCCACTTCCTGGCCAGTGGGTGTTTCCTGACGGGTCTGCCATACCCACATCTGATCGCCCACGCTGAAATGCCACCACTCGAACGGGTGACGGCGAAATCCGGCCGCCGTCATCACTTCCAGCAACTCCTGGCGGTTGGCGTGGAAGCGGGTATCGCGGCCGGCAAAATAATCGGGGTTTGACCGGTCGGAATTCTCGTCGATGGGCGACCCCATCGGAATTTCCTCGCCGTGCGAGTCCGCCAGTGTCAAATCGAGCGCCGCGCCGGTGCTGTGCGGGGGCGGTGTCGCAGGATCCTCGCTAGGCTCTGCCCAGATGCGGTAAGTGCGTTCCCACAATTCGGCGCGCTCCGGCTCTTGCACTGCCGCTGGCAAACGTCCGCCGGAGAGATGGAGGAATTCGTGCCCAACCATGAACGCCTGAACGGCATTGGGCCGGTAAGCATCGAACAGCTTGAGGCACCAGCCGGGATGCCGTGCGGCCAATAGTTTCTGCGCTTGATGCAACCGTTCCAGTACACCCGCCCGCAACAACCACGGGCTGCTGTTTCCGTAATCCGCACCAAACGCGGCATACGGCGGCGGGGATGTGAGCAGAAAATCCTCAGCGGGAATGGGCACCAGCGGCTCGCCACATTCAACGATAGGCAGACGGCGATAAGGTTTCATTCAGATCAATCGTAAACGCCCATCAAGCCGGTTCTTGCACTGGCCGTCTTGGCGGCAATAATGAGGGCAAGCACACACTGCTCCGAGGCTCATCAGCCGGGTTAATTTATCGACGTACCTGGATACGTATGGGGTCCGCCGCGTGAAGGACGATTACGTCGCGGTGAAACCCGGCTTAATACTCGAAGATGACCTGGAGCGAGCCTGAATGTTTGTCCGCCGCTAGTTCAAACGCCGTCTGGCAGTCACTGATGGCATAACGATGGGTGATGAACCGTTCCGGTGCCACCCGATCCAGCCAGTCCAGCGCCAATGCCAGCCGGCGCTCCTTGCTCCAGCGGCCACTGAGCGCCGGACTGACGGTGCTCACCTGACTGGAAATCAGCTTGACGCGACGCCGGTGGAAATGCCCCCCGAGATCGACCAGCCCGGTGTTCCGCCCGTACCAGGAACCGACCACGATGCGGCTGTCAAAACCGCACAGCTGGATCGCCTGATTCAGCGCTTCAATCTGACCGGATACCTCGATAGCGAAATCGAGACCATGCTGGTCATCATCGAAAAGACACGCCTCCAGAACCGCCAGCTCTCTGCCCCGCGAAGGGTCGACGGTCAGACTGGCACCCAGTTTTCGTGACAGCTCACGGCGCGGCGCGACGGGGTCGGCGGCAATCAGCTCTTCCAGCGGAAACTGGGCCAGCACGGCGAGTGTCAGCAGGCCGACGACGCCCTGCCCCAGGACCATACCGCGCTCGCCCGCGAGCGGTGCGGCATCCATGACCAGGTTAAGGGCGGTTTCCATATTGGCCAGGAACAGCGCACGATCCGCCGGCATGCCCTCAGGGAGCAGGCGGCAGAGGCTTTTGTCGATGACGGCCTCCGCCTGATGCGGATGAAAGGCAAACACCTGACGTCCCAGCCAGCGACGGTCTTCCCGGCTGCCGGTGTCAATGACTTCGCCGACCAGCGCATAGCCGTATTTGAACGGATACCGGAAATCACCACTGACCGTTTCGAAGAGATCGTCCGTCTTCCAGTTTTCGGGAACCCCGCCCCGAAATATCAGCGACTCACTGCCGGGGCTGATGGCGGAGCAACGGGCACGAATCAGTAATTCTCCGGGTGCCGGTTTGCCGACCTCGGCGTCACGTATGGCAACGGTATGGGGCGAGACATGAAAAATTGCTTGAGTGCTCATAAGCTTAACCGTACTGGACGGGCCCGTAGGCGATGAGGTCCGAACCCAGCGGTTGATACTGACAGCCGGAGACAGTCAGCGGCGTTTCTCCAGGAGCAGAAATGCCGTCAATGGCCTTGACCCCGCCGATAATCCGGGGGGTTATCGTAATTACGCAGTAATTCACAAGATGTTCTTTCAAAAAGGTGGAAATAATTTTGCCGCCGCCTTCGACCATGAGGGTGCGAATGCCCATGGCAGGGAGGGCGGCGAGGGCTTGCCGAAGATCGACACAACCCTCGGCATCGGCAATGACCGGCACGATTTCGGCCCCCTGCCCGGCCAGCAGGGCGCGGCGGGCAGGATCGGCACCGGACGTAGTCAAAATGATCGGCGCACTTTTCACCTGCTGTAGCAGCCTGGCGTCTGTAGGTATGCGCAAATGGCTATCGAGAATCACGTACCGGGCATCGTCGCCCTCGCATTGACGCCCGGTCAGCGCCGGATCGCCGGCCAGCAGGCTATCGACACTCACCAGAAGGCCGTCATGATGCGGCCGCAAATAGTCCGTGAGGGTAAGCGATTGCTGTGAGCCGGAAACCAAGGGGGTTTCGCTGCCGGCGGCAATGCTGCCGTCCATGCTCTGGGTGTAGGTGAGCGTGACAAAGGGAAATTCATGTTCGGCCGTCCGGGCCAACATCAGCTGATCGATCAGCGGCTCGACAAATGCCAGCGGATGATCCTCCGGCATCCGCAGGCGGAAGCTCAACAGATGCGCCATGCGTTCAGCTTTCGAACGCAAGTAGCCGAGATTCTCCTGATGATGGCCCACCTCAATCGGGATGCGCGTGGCGACATGGATGCCATATGCCTGGAGCGCCTCGACCTTGTGGGGGTTATTGGTAATCAGCCGGATGGATTGGACACCGAGATCGCGGAGCATCCTTGCCGCAATGCCGTAATCGCGCTCATCCGCCTGATGCCCCAGATGGATATTCGCCTCCACCGTGTCCATACCCTGATCCTGTAGGTTGTAGGCCTCCATCTTCTTGAACAACCCAATGCCTCGCCCTTCCTGGCGCAGATAGATCAGGATACCCGCCTCGATTCGCCCCAGATATTGCAGCGTATGCCTGAGCTGGTCCCCGCAATCACAGCGTCTGGAACCGAACACGTCTCCCGTCAGGCACTCGGAATGCACTCGCACGGGAATTTCGGATTTGTCCCGGATCTCGCCCTTGACCAATGCGAGGTGTTCCTTGCCGTGCTCAGCATACAAATAGAGGGAGAAATCCCCAAAGCCAGTCGGAAGGCGGGTTTTTACGAGGTTCTTGATCACAAAGATCGATTAGAGGGCAGCAGCAAAGCGCGACAGTATAACGGAGAAAAGGGGACGAGACCCCGACTCGACTCGCAGCACACGCTACACTCGACGCTCCTCGCATCAGCTGAGGTCAGCAATTACCCGTCTGATCGTGCGCTCATGCGCCTCGACACTTGCGGAGAGCCGGAACTGCCCGAGCGCCCGCACAAGATTTTGCCCGGGCGCCTGAATCTTGAAGTAGGTATTCCCCGCCAGGTGGTCAGCAAGAAAGCGCAGCCCCAGCTCGAAGGGTAATAGCCGGATCGCGTCATAGAGGTAATCCAAATCGTCCTGAGTCAGAATAGGCGCGGCTTCCCGCAGATACCCCCGCCATACGGCGCGAAAGGTATCGACATCAAATATGGCCTCTCCCGGTTCTGCGGTTTCGCTCACCCGGTTGCAGCAGGATCGGAAGCAGTCACCCAGATCGTAATGGAGCAGTCCGGGCTTGACCGTATCCAGGTCAATCAGACTCACCGCCTGACCACTGGCGCTATCAAACAGAACATTGTCCAGCTTGGGGTCGCCATGGATTACACGCGGCTTGAGATGGCCTTTAGCCCGGGCCTCCTCCAGCACCGCCGCCCTGGACCGGTGCGACTCGACGAAATGCATCGCGTCTGCCAGCCCCGGGGCATCCAAGCCATGCCCCCCCTTGGCGACCACCGTATCAAAACCGGCCAGATACCCCGGAGTCACATGAAATCCGGGCAACGTGTCATGCAGGGACTCCGCCGCCAGTTCGCCGACCAAACCATGGAACCAGCCCAGCGCCCGACCGACCTGCTCTGCCTGCTCGGGCTGGGTAATGGCCGAGAGACTGTGGGTCGCCTCAATATAGGTAATTGCACGCCAGTATTCGCCTTGGTCATCCCGATAAATATCCTGCCCGGCACGGGTGGGAATGACTTCCGGCAAGCGCCAGCCTGATTCGGGGCAGCCTTTCCGCACTCGACGGGCATGATCGGTAACCCGCCGCAGGTTCGCCATGACCGCTACAGGATCGGAGAAAACCTGACGATTAATGCGCTGCAAGACCCAGCTCGACACCGCTGTGGTGACGCGGTAGGTGTCATTGATCAGTCCGCGGCCCAGCGGCGCCAATTCAGGCTTGCCGGAAACCGGAAGAAATTGCCGGGCGGCCCACATGGCCGCCTCGCGCCGAGACACGTCGTTTTTACTCAAAACTCGGGCTTGCCAGAGGAAAGACCCAGCCGCTCGCGCGTTTTGGCCTTGGCTTTCTCGCTTTTTCGGAGCAGCATGTAAACGGCACCGGCACCGCCATGCCATTTTTGGGCACTATGAAAAGCCATTACTTCAGGAAAAAGCGGCAACCACCGGGCGAGAAAACTCTTGAGCAAAGGGATCTGGTCTTTATTACGCTGGCCCTTGCCGTGCGCGATCAATGCCGAACGCACGTCGTAACGCAGGCAGTCATGGATGAAAAGATAAACTTCATGTCGGGCCTGCTCCACAGTCAACCCGTGCAGATCCAGCGTAGCCTCGATTTCGTAGGCACCCTTCTGTAGCCGCCGGAATACGCCATGCTGGATGCCGTCCCGTCTGTAACTGATGATGGCCTCCGGGCGCACAGGCTCCACAAATGCCGTGGGCAGGTGGCTTTCGTCCACCGTCTGCGCCCGCTGTGCGGATTCACGCCGATAAAGCAGCCCCGGGCTGGGCATCTTGTCTTCGCGGCGCAGAACACGCTCTTCCCGGGCAGACAATGGCCGCACATCAGCCATTTCCTTCTTGAAGAGGTCTAGCTCATCGTCACTCATGGGATTGATCCGGATTGCATGGGAATCCGTCCGACGGGAAGGGTTGCATCGCTTCGGGAGAGAATAACAAAAATCAGGCGATCCGGCCTTGACGCCTCACCCCTCAAAATCCTCGATGATATGGTCTTCCAACTCGAAGACCTGGGTTTCACTGAGGGCAATCTCCCGCACGGAAATACCGGCCTCATGCACTGATTCGGGCCGGCCGGAAATGAGCGGGTGCCAATAAGGCAGGGGCTTGCCCTCATGCATCAGGCGATAGGCACACGTTCTGGGTAACCAGTGAAATTGGTCGAAGCCCTGCCGCAGGCTAAGACAGGTGGGAACCTCGACCTGTCGCTGAGGGTAGCGGGTGCAACGACACCGTTCGATATCCAGCAGATGGCAGGCGGCTCGGGTGAAGAAGATTTCACCCGTATCCTCGTCTTCAAGCTTGTTGAGGCAGCAGCGACCGCAACCATCGCAGAGCGACTCCCATTCAGCCTCGGTGAGCTCAGCCAGCTTTTTGTGCCGCCAGAAAGGTGTCAGCGTGACCGTCACTGCCGCTGCCCGGAGGCTATCTGGATAAGTCGGCAACGCACTTCAGGATATGCGAACAGTATCAGGAGAAATTGATCCAGTGACGACCATCTCGCTCCAGTAGCTCATCAGCCTCTTTGGGCCCCCAGGATCCGGCCTCGTAATTCGGGAAGGAACGCGGGGGCAGCGCTTTCCAGACATCCAGTACGGGCTGGATCAGACTCCAGCCCGCCTCCACCATATCGGCACGCATGAACAGCGTGGCATCGCCCATCATGCAGTCGAGCAACAAACGCTCGTACCCGGTATCCGGCGTGGAACCAAAATAGTCCACATAATCGAAGTCCATCTTGACGGAACCCAGCTTCATCACCGGCCCTGGCACCTTGGCACCAAACTGTAGAGAGATACCCTCGTTAGGTTGCAGATGAATGACGAGTCGATTGGTACGAAGCTGATCGATCGCGGTGTTACGAAACAGCACCAGGGGAGCACGCCGAAACTGGATGACGATCTCTGTCGAACGGGTGGCCATCCGTTTGCCGGTTCTTAAGTAGAAAGGCACATCGGCCCAGCGCCAGTTATCAATCATCAGCTTCATGGCGATGAAGCTCTCGGTTCGCGAATCATGCGCAACATTTGGCTCCTGCCGATATCCAGGAACGGACTCCCCGGCAATGGTGCCTTCGTCGTACTGACCACGGGCCATCTTGCTGAGGACATCCTCGGGCGTCGGAATCTGCACGGCGCGCAGCACTTTGGTCTGCTCGTCACGGACGGCATCGGCCGCGAACGAGACGGGCGGCTCCATGGTGGTGAGCGATAGCAACTGGAACAGGTGATTGGGAACCATGTCACGGAGCGCCCCGGCCGTCTCGTAATAGGCACCGCGCCGCTCCACTCCTACTGTTTCGGCCGCCGTGATCTGGACGTGATCGATATAGCGGCGATTCCAGATCGGCTCAAAAATGCTGTTGGCAAAGCGCATGAC
>SXQV01000210.1 GCA_005792805.1 Methylococcaceae bacterium
AGCCAGCGGCGAAGATGAACAGCCACATCAACGGTCGCACGAGTGCGGAAATGAAACGCTCGCGCTGATGGACGAAACGCAGCAGTTCGCGGCCCGTAATGCCTTTGAAGGCGCGCAGGTAGTGCCTGATCGTCATGTGCCCTCCCGGAGTGTGAGCTGTTCGAAAGCCTCGCCTATCGATCCGGTACGGGTGGTTTCCAGTACGTCTGGCACGGTGCCGGCGGCCCGAATACGGCCTGCATGCAGGACGATCAAGCGGTCTTTGGTGTGGATTTCATCGATAAGATGGGTGGCCCAGAGCACGGCAATATCAGTGGTGCGAGTCAGTGCATGAACGTGGTCCACCATGGCCTTGCGACTGGGGACATCAAGGCCCACGGTGGGCTCATCCAGGAGTAAAAGACGCGGGCGGTGGAGCAGTGCGCGGGCGATTTCGACCCGGCGCCGATGCCCCCCATTCAGTTGACGCACTTTCTCGCCGCTGCGCTCAAGCATGCCTTGCCTTTCCAGTTCTTCCTGGATGCGCTGCGCGGATTCCTTGCGGCTCATGCCATGCAAGGCGGTGTGATATCTAAGGTTCTGCAGGACGCTGAGATCAAGGTCCAGTGTAGGTTGCTGGAATACGACACCGAGACTGGCCAGTGCCTGGCAAGGGTGGGTTTTGATGTCGTGACCCGCGATCCGGATGTGGCCGTCGCGGCTGTCATACAGATGCGTGACCAGCGAAAACAGAGTCGATTTGCCGGCACCATTGGGTCCGAGCAGCAGGGTGCACTGACCCGCCTCGACCTCGAAGCTGACCTGATCGAGGGCTTTCTTTTGACCATAGGTGTAGGAAAGGCCTTCGACGACCAGGGCGGGCAATTTGCTCATGGCTTTACCGCCACGCCCCAAGGGTATTGCCCGACCGCCACCGACTTGATGACTTTGCGGGCTTCCAGGTCGATGATCGAAATGTCGTTGCTGACACCATTGGTGGTGTATAGCCGTTTCTGATCGGGAGAGAAGGCGAGGTTCCAGACCCGTTGACCGACCAGCAGGTAATCGAGAACCTGATAGGTTTTGGCGTCGACGATGGCGACCCGGTTGGAGGGTCCCAGGGCGATGTAGGCGAAGCGACGATCCTTGTCGATGCGAATGCCGACGGGCTGGATTTTTTCCTGGGTGACGCCCGGAATCCTGAAGCTGATTTTGCCGACGGGTTGCCGGCTTCCGGTATCGAGAACGCTGACGGTGCCGGCAATTTCTGAACTGACCCACAGTTGCTGGCTATCGTCGGTAAAGGCACACGCCCGGGGGCGCGGGTCAACCAGGGTGTTGTCGACGATGGCCAGGGTTTCGCGGTCGATCCAGTGCGCCATGTTGCTGGTTTCGCTGGTGCTAACGATCCACTTGCCGTCCGGACTGGCGGCGATACCTTCGGGTTCAACGCCCACGGGGATGGCCTTGATCTTTTTCTGGGTCTTGAGGTCGATTACCGTGACTTGATTGTCATCTTCGTTTGAGGCAAACAGCCGTGCGCCCTCGGGATCAACCGCGAAGGTTTCCGGGTCTTCGCCTGAAGGAAGCTGGCCTACGACCTTGAGTGTGGTGGTGTCGACGATCTTGATGACATCTTCGTCGCTGACGGCTACATAAAGTGCTTTGCCGTCCTGGCTTAGCGCGATGCCACGCGGTCGCTTGCCAATCTTGACGGTTTTTTCGAGCTTGCCCTCGGATCCGGAGACCACGGCCAGCGCATTGTCCTTTTCCAGCGTGACAAAAATGGTCTCGGCGTGAGCGGGCGGGTTGAGTGCGATAGCCAGGATGGCAGTGGAGAGCGTGAGTGATTTCATTGCGGGTTGCCGTGGATGAAGCTGGCTTATTATCGGTGCGAAAGCGGTCTCTGGGAACCTCATCGTTATGGCTCCCGATGCGATCTGAAAAGGTCCAGGATTGTCGTAGCAGAGAGACCAGGTCATGGATTCGGAAAGATTGTTAACTGAATATGACATAAGGCAGCTGCAAATGGCGTTTTTGGTGACAAACGGAACGTCAGTGGCCATAATCGCGACCTTTTGAAAAGCCAAACACGATGTGGTTCAAGAATCTTGCTCTGCTGCGCCTTTCTGAACCGTTCACCCTGAGCGGGGCTGAGCTGGAAAAGAAGCTGGAGGAAAGACGTTTTCGCCATTGTGGCAGTCTCGAACCGCTCAGCGAAGGGTGGTTCCCCCCATTAGGCAAAGAACACTTTCCCCTCGTACACCAGACCGGTGGATTCATTATGCTTTGCTTGCAGCGCGAGGAAAAAATTCTTCCCGCCGCTGCGGTCAATGAGTTGGTTGCCGAACGGGTTGCTGAAATTGAAGAACAACAGGCCCGTGCCGTGCGAAAGAAGGAGCGGGAGTCTATCCGTGACGAAATTTTGCACGATATGTTGCCACGGGCGTTTAGTCAGAGTCGCCGTACCTACGGTTATATCGATCCTCGGGGGGGCTGGTTGATTGTGGATAGTGCCAGTGCCCGCAAGGCAGAGGACTTCGTTGCCGTGCTCAGGCAGACTTTGGATGGGTTCCCCGTGAGCCCGGTTTCCACCAGGGAGAAACCGGCGGCGGTTATGACGCAGTGGTTGGCGGGGGGTGCGCTGCCCGATAGCATCACGCTGGAAACCGAATGTGAACTCAAGTCACCGGAGGAGGATGGCGGCATCGTGCGTTGTCGCCGGCACGATCTGGAAGTGCCGGAGATTCTCAATCATATTCAGGCGGGCAAGGAAGTCATCAAGCTGGCCTTCAGCTGGAATGACCGAGTGAGCCTGGTGCTGGATGAGTCGCTTTCGATCAAGCGACTGCGCTTTCTGGATGCCATTCAGGAGGCCGCCGCCGATATCGAAACGGGTGATCCCTCCGCCCGTTTCGACGCCGATTTTTCTATCATGAGTCTGGAAATCGACTCATTCTTGCCGGTTTTGTTGAGTTGGTTCGGTGGGGAAAGTCTGCCGGTCAGTAAATAGCAGGTCGCAGTTATGTCCAGGAAAAACACCATCCCTTTCGATTCCAAGTGTTCCCGAATCAACCTGTTCGCCGGCATGGCGCTCATGTCGCTGTTTGGGTCGGCTGTCACAGCAGAATCATTTCGCATGCCCAGCCAGGGCGATGACCTGATCGGAGAAATCCGGCATGCCCAAGCCCATCAGGAAGATACCCTGATTGATATTGCCCGCCGCTACAGCGTGGGGCAGGACGAAATGGTCATGGCCAATCCCACGGTAGACCGCTGGTTGCCCAAGGAAGGCACCCGTGTGCTGATTCCGCAGGAATACATTCTGCCGGATGCTCCTCGGGCTGGCGTCGTGGTGAATGTCCCGGAAATGCGGCTTTATTACTTCCCGGTGAAACCAGCGGCACCCGCGCCGAAAAAACCGGCAGCAACTGCCCGCTCTGCCGCCGCCTCGGGTGGTAAAGCACCATTAAAATCGGCGCCGGTGAAAAAGCCTGCTGCGATACCTGTATCAAGCCCTTCGACCCCAGCCTTTGAGTCCAGCCATTCCGGGGAGGTCATTACCTATCCCGTCAGCATGGGCCGTATGGACTGGCGCACGCCCATTGGCAAAACGACTGTGGTTAATAAACAGAAAGACCCTTCCTGGACACCGCCGGCGTCGATCAAACGGGAGCATGCGGCCAAGGGCGATCCCTTGCCAGATGTGGTGCCTCCGGGGCCGGATAATCCCTTGGGGAAATACGCCATGCGTCTGGGTGTGGCGGGGTATTTGATTCATGGCACCGATGCAGCGAAGGCGGATGGTATAGGCATGCGCGTAACCCATGGGTGTATGCGTTTATACAATGAAGATATTGCCAAACTGTTCCCGCTGGTCCCGATCGGTTCGCCGGTCTATCTGGTGAATCAGCCGGTGAAGCTGGGCTGGCAGGGTAACCTCCTTTATATGGAAGTCAGTCAACCGCTGGATGAGGATGTCGGCATCTCGCCGCATGATCCGGATGACAACATCAGCAAGACTCAGCTGGCGAGAGAAGATGACCAGCGATCCGGTTTCCTGATGCGGTTGGCTAATTCAGAAATTCAGAAACAGAAGGAGAAAACCGGAGCCTCGGTCAATATGGACAAGGTTCGCCGGGCCATTGAAAAACCTACGGGGATTCCGGTCGTGATCGGTGGAAATGGCAGTGGGTGGCAGTCGGCAGCCGAAAGTGATGACGGTTTGGCACCGTCCCCGGAAGAGGAGGATCCCAACAAAAGTGCTCTCGATGCGCTTCCGGCCAAATCAGGTCGTGCTAACCCAGCCACAAGAACCTCCCCCAGTCGGACCATCGTCCGGCCCTACGAGCCTGAACCCGCCACGGTGGATTCTTCCGAGGAGTCATATTCCCCGGCTAATCCTTATCGACCGGCCCAGAGTGTTGAGGCGGAATCCAGCGCCCATCCCGCCGGTGCGAAAAGCTCCCCCTACCCGGACGATGCTGAGGCTCAATCTGCCGAAATGGTGGTGGAGCCTGAGCCCCCTGAAGACGAATAGGGCTGATTAGCCGGCGGGTGGGCGGTAGCCTTCGGGCATGTCGCTCACTCCGCCGAACAGGAACTTGTCGCGTTCGCTGGCCAGGAATTTCTTGGCCTCTGGTTCGAAGGGAGTAAGCCGGTGCTCGTTGATGAGCATGGTTTGCAGCTTCAGCCATTCCTGCCAAGCCTCGGCGGAAATGTTTTCGTGAATCTTCTGTCCCGCTGCGCCGGGGAATGGGGGTTTATCAAGTCCGGGTGCTTCCTTACCGGTTCTCATGCATTTGACGGTGTGGGTCATGGGATTTTTCTCAAGTGACTGGTTGTGGTTGAAAGTTAGGATTTTATTGTCAGGTGAGTACTTCGGGTTGCTTCCATATCGAGTTCCGCGAGTAGCGTCCTGATCGGTGCTGGCAAACTGCTCATTGTTGCGGACGTAAACCAGCCGCCGTGAAGGTTTTCGCTCACCGAGTGGATGGCTCGTACTGGGCAGAGTACTGGAGTGAAGTTCAGATGATAATGCGAAAACGTGTGGCGGCGGTCTGGCATGACGTCCATTTGAGTGCTGTTGATGTTTCTTTGTGCACACCAGATTTTGAGGCCGTCCAGCGAATCGAATTCGGGAAGACTTTTCAGGCTGGCCCAAATGCCGGTCGGGGGACGGGTTTCCAGAAAGATCTCGTTATTCGAGTTTCGCAACACCAGCATAAAGGATCGCCGAGTGGGCATTTCTCGCTTGGGCCTGGGGGCGGGAATCACGTGTGTGCGAGCGGTTGTCTGAGCCTCGCACCCGGCCATCAGGGGGCAGCTTGCGCAGGTGGGTTTGCTTCGGGTGCAGACCATGGCCCCTAGGTCCATCATGGCCTGAGTGTAGTCGCCAACCCGTATTGTCGGGGTCAGCTGTTCGCTGAGGGTCCAAAGCTGGCGGTCGATGCTTGCTTGGCCGGACCATCCCTCAATGCCAGCAAAACGGCATAGGACTCGTTTGACATTGCCGTCGAGGATTGCCGCTCTGTGGTTCATGCCCAAGCTGAGAATGGCGCCCGCCGTCGATCGGCCGATGCCGGGTAGTTTTTGGATGGTGTCGAGATTAGCTGGGAACTCGCCGTCATGCTGTGTTTCCAGCGTAATGGCCGTAAGAAGTAGATGGCGTGCCCGGGCGTAGTAGCCTAGCCCTGCCCAATGGGCAGTAACGTCATCGAGCCTGGCGGCGGCCAGGCTCGATACGTCTGGAAATCGGGTCATGAACCGTATGAAATACGGGATGACCGTCGTGACCTGAGTTTGTTGCAACATGATTTCTGAAACCCATACGCGGTAAGGGTTTCGTTCGGTTTGCCAGGGGAGGTTTTTGCGGCCATGCAGGTCAAACCATGCGAGCATCCGGGCTGAAAAATCATCGGTATCCATGGGTGGATTGTAAATGGGGTTATGCCGGTGATTAAAGTCAGCATCCATGATGAGGGTCGGTCTGGCCGGAGTTCGATCTGAGCTTGATGTTAAGATTTCGCCCTTTCTCAGCTGTTTCAGGCCATATAAATCGCACTCAATGATGATGGATTCAAGTGACTCATGCCCCTGCTGGTCGGGCGAGGCGTTCGGACAGTGTTGCGGTCCCTGCCTGGCCGGTGAAAGGTTTGCGACCACGGCGGAATCTCTCATGCGATCGCGTTTTTCTGCGTTTCAACTCAGGAATTCGGAGTACGTCCAAGCGACCTGGGATCCTGTCAAGCGTCCCAACCATTTGAATTTTGACCAAGACCAAAGGACCTGGTCGAGTTTGGAGGTGGTTGAAACCATTGGGGGTGGTGAACAGGATGAGCGGGGTGTGGTGGAGTTCAAGGCCAGGTATGAACTCGGTGAAGATACCTACCTTTTTCACGAAATCAGTCGATTTTCCCGCCAGGGTGGCCGCTGGTTCTATCTTGATGGGACTTTTCCTTTTCATGGCAAGATCGCCCATCAGGGAAAGCCGCTAAAGAATGCCCCCTGTCCTTGCGGCAGCGGCAAAAAATACAAGAAATGCTGCGGGGGTTGAGCGAGCCCCGTCGTGCTGGCTGGCTTGCGGGGCGGCGAGGGAATTAAGTTGTTCCAAACCGATTGTTTAGAGTCCGCCGCCATGAAAGGTCGATTCATCCGTTGTGCTTTGTAGGAGTACCCATGTCCGATATTGAAATTGCCCGTCAGGCCAGAATGATCCCCATCATCGATTTGGCAAGTGAGAAATTGGGGATTCCATCACGGGAGCTGGATCCTTACGGACATTTCAAGGCCAAGCTTTCACTGGATTACATCCATTCGCTGGAAAATAGGCCCGATGGCAAACTGATCCTGGTGACCGCTATCAGCCCGACACCCGCAGGTGAGGGTAAAACCACCACGACGGTAGGGTTGGGGGATGCGCTCAACAGGATAGGCAAGAAGGCAGTGATGTGCTTGCGGGAGCCTTCTCTGGGACCCTGTTTCGGGGTCAAGGGTGGGGCAGCAGGGGGCGGACATGCGCAGGTGGTGCCGATGGAAGACATCAACCTTCATTTCACCGGCGATTTCCACGCCATTGGTGTTGCACACAATTTGTTGTCCGCACTGATCGATAACCATATCACTCACGGGAATGCTTTGGGGATCGACCCGCGCCGCATCCAGTGGAAGCGGGTGGTGGACATGAATGACCGGGCACTGCGAAAAATCGTTATCGGTTTGGGGGGGGCGCCGAACGGGTATTTGCGCGAAGAGGGTTTCGATATTGTCGTCGCTTCCGAGGTTATGGCGATTCTCTGTCTGGCCACCGATCTGAAAGACCTGAAAGAGCGGCTGGGTCGCGTCATCGTCGCCTATAAAGCTGATGGCAGGACGCCTGTTTATGCTCGTGATCTCAAGGCCCATGGTGCTATGGCGGCTCTGCTCAAGGACGCCATCAAGCCCAATCTGGTGCAGACGCTTGAGAACAATATTGCCATCATTCACGGCGGGCCGTTCGCCAATATTGCGCATGGCTGCAATACGGTGATGGCTACCCGCACGGCCCTTAAACTGGCCGACTATGTGGTGACCGAGGCGGGGTTCGGGGCCGATCTGGGCGCCGAGAAGTTTATTGATATCAAGTGCCGTATGGCAGACCTCGACCCCGCCGTGGTGGTGCTGGTTGCAACCGTCAGGGCGCTCAAGTTCCACGGCGGGGTGGGCAAGGAGGCTCTGGACCAGGAGAATCTTGCGGCTCTGGAAGCGGGTTTTTCAAATCTGGAAAAACATGTGCTCAACATTCGCGAGCATTATCAGTTGCCGTGTGTGGTAGCGATCAATCACTTCCATTTTGATACAGCCGCTGAAGTCGAGCTTTTACGCCGGAAGTGTGAAGCATTGGGCGTCAAGGCAGTAATCGCCAAGCATTGGGCTGACGGCGGGAAGGGGGCGGAGGATCTTGCCCGAGTGGTTGCCGCTCAGGTGGACTCTCAGCCCGGACGCCATGCCTTCGTTTACGAAAAGGACGCGCCTCTCTGGACCAAAATCGAGGCGATTGCTACCAAGGTATACGGTGCCGCCTCCGTCAGCGCTGACACCAAGGTTCGTCAGCAACTTGAGCATTGGAGTGAGGTTCATCCCGATTACCCTGTGTGCATGGCGAAAACGCAGATGTCTTTTTCAACAGATGCGGGGGCTAGGGGAGCGCCCACAGGGCATAACGTGCATATTCGGGAGGTGCGATTGGCCAATGGGGCAGGATTTGTTGTGGCGATTGCCGGCGATATCATGACCATGCCGGGCCTGCCCAAGTCTCCGGCAGCCGAGGCCATTGATGTGGATGAACATGGGCAGATCCGGGGGCTGTTCTGATCTGCCAGGATCGACATGTCCCTCTATCGCTGCTGCGATTCCTACCTGGTGGAATTTCGGATAAAGTACGCAGGGTTTTGACGGGATTGCGCTCTTGAGTGATGAGTCGCAGCCCCAATGATTCAATGAAAACGACTGATCGAATGGAGGTTACTATGCAACTCATCAAGTCTCTGGCCGCTGTTTCTCTTTTCAGCGCCGCCATGGTGGGCAATGTGGCTGGCGCCAGCGAAGACAAATACCCCGCCTACAATTTTGAACCGTCAGTGCTTTTCAGCGATCCTGCGCTGATTGCGAAAACTTCAGGGTCTACTGCAACCACTCCAAGTGCCGGCGGCGGCCACGGGGCAGGAGTGCCCGCCATACAGTCAGCCGCATCCGTGCGTGAAATCGATCCTAAATACCCAGCCGCCTATTTCACGCCTTCCGTGATCTATCCTGCCAATTAAATCCCTTGACTTAGGGCGGGGTATCACTGGAATTACGGTGGTGCCCCGGTTGCTTCCGCGTAAGAGTCTCTCCGGCATTGACGTGAGTGGAGCGTTTTCTTATCCGCCGGCCCTCTTTACAACATAACCCAATTTTCCCAGCTCAGTCATGAGTAGATCACGCTGATCGCCTTGGATTTCAATGGTGCCACTTTTGACTGTGCCACCGGTTCCGCAGCGCTGTTTGAGTTGCCTGCCAAGTTTTTCTAATTCCGCTGTATCCAGAGGCACGCCTGTAATCAGGGTGACGCCTTTGCCTTTTCTCCCTTTGGTTTCGCGTGAAATGCGGACAAACCCGTCGGACTTGGGTCCTGGTTTCTCTTTTTTGCAATTGCAAGCCTTGATTGGGTTGCTGCATAGGGGACACATGCGTCCCTGCTCAGTCGAATACACCAATCCTGAATGGCCGTTTTTCTTTGTTGAATTCATGCGATGAAGGATGGGGAAATGGTGAGGGCGTTATGGATTGGTGTTTGCGAATGATTTCCGTAAGCGTCCGGCCAAACCAACTTGACTAAGTTGTTGCGGCCTGATTTCTTCGCAGGGGCAGTAATTCATCCAACCGGCTGTTGGGCCAGGTAGGTAGCTTCCAGCGGATCGTCCGCTTCGCTCAAACTGGCGTAGCGGTTCTCAAGGTCGAACAGGCTGGTTTGCATGGCTGGAAGGATAGGAGATGGGTGACGCGTTGATTCTACTGCAATGGGGGCAGCCTGGAATCAGGGGGAATTTATAGAAGTGCCCTTATATATAGCGGCTGAATGCTCCGGCATTTCCCCCTTAAACGTGTAGTTTCCCCCCGGCTCATTAGTCATTGGCCTGCCAGGTGATTGTCTCCGCCATGGCGTAGGTATGGCATATGCCACATTGGCTGAGTCATATGCCATATTTTTCCGACCCGACCCGACCCGACCCGACTTGCGAAACCCTTGCCCTGAATTCGCGGCTCTGCGCAGGTGGCATGATTAGTGCTGTTGGTATCCTTAACCGATCATCCCGATCGTCACTGGAGCCGACCCCATGAGTCACCTACATCCTAGCCGTTGCCGCCTGCCTCGCCGGGCTTGCGCAACCCTGTTCTGGCTGCTCGCCCTGCACTGGGCGATGGTCTCGGGATGGACGCAGGCCGCGCCCAAGGTTTCCCAGGCGCTCTATGACAAATCGGGACGTCTGGTCGTGAAGGGAAAGTCTTCGGGTCCGGTGCAGCTTTACGATGCCGATCAGGATCAATGGCTGGCGTCATCGCCACCAGGCAAGTTTACGTTCCGGCTCGGCGATTTGCCGCAATCCCCCTGTCTGGTGAGGCTCGAAGACGATCAAGGTGCCGTCATCAAGAAAGTCAGGAGCAAGACGAAATGCGCCGCAACGGATCTGCCGCCCCGATGCAACATCCTCAGTCCTGCCTCGGATG